>JAOZHW010000010.1 GCA_026014685.1 Candidatus Bathyarchaeota archaeon | reverse complement strand
TGCTGAGCCTGCAGCTTGCTTGGACTGCCCCGCTAAGCCTTTAACGGCGTCGGCTACGACGGCGAATCCCCGGCCAGCTTCACCAGCACGAGCAGCCTCAATAGCCGCGTTTAAAGCAAGCATGTTGGTTTGACCAGCAATATCAGAAACCGAATTAGCCATCTGACCCACCTGCTCGATCGAACTCACCATCGAGGTTACTGCTTCAGAGACTTTCGAAATGTTTGCTTTGATGTTCTCTATTGCTTGGAGACCCTGCTGGCTTTTTTCGTTTGCTTCTTTTGTTTTCTTTAATGCTTCCTCTGTGGTGTTGGATGCATCTAGGGCTATTACACCCGCTTCATCCATTACTTTTCTGAGCGCTTCTGTGCTTCGTGCGGCGTTTTGAGAGAGTTCGGCAAGTTTTTGGGCGCCTGTAGACACCTGCTGTGATGCAGTGCTAACCTGCTGCATACCAATAGCCATCTGATTAGAAACATTAGCAACTTCTTTGCCCATTTCAATAACTTTTTCTGTTCCTTTTATCACGTTATCTGCTTGTTCGAAAACTGCACCTGCCACCTGCCCAACTGCTTTTGCGCTAGAATTAACTCTAGAGATTGTTTCAGCTGCTTCTCTGGCGAGTTTTTCAACCTCTTGAACTGCCTGCTCAACAAGGTTACTTAATTCTGCCATTTTTTTGCCGTTTTGTATGGTTTCTTCGTTGATTTTTATTGTTTCTTGGTCGCCGCGTAAAGCGTTTTGTAGAATCTTTACTTGTGTTTTAACTAAGCCGTCGTTCATTTCTCGTAGTTTTTTTATTTCTTTTTCTAATTCAGCGTTTTTGTTAATGTGATCTTTTAATTGTTTTTCTAAGGCTTCATTACTAGACATACAATAGTGTACCCCTGAGCAGATGGAACGTTATGTTTGGTTGGTTTGTTTATAATAGACTTATGAAGCCTAAATCTACTCTAAAGTTAACTAATTCAAATCCAGTTGCTTACTTGACACCGAAAGCTCTAAATCCCATAAATCAAAGTCTTTGAGGGCAGAATTGGGCCGGTAGATCAGTCTGGTATGATCGCCGCGTTCGCAACGCGGAAGCCGCGGGTTCAAATCCCGCTCGGTCCACTTTTACCCCCGCTCGCCCCCTTTTTGAATCCGCTCAAACATTAGCTGTTATTTTGGACCTTAAAAAGCAAGGGAAAGCCGAAGACACCATAAACGGATACAGCAGACGACTAAGGCACCTCGCAAAGAACACCGATATAAACAACCCAGAGACAGTGAAACAATACATTACTAACCAGCAATCAAGTAATGCAAACAAAGAAGCATACGCAAACGCCTATGACCATTTCGTTAAATTCTACGGATTAAAATGGCAAAAACCGTTTTTTACAAGAGAGGAAAGACTGCCAAACGTACCAACAACCGAACAAGTCAACGCAATAATCGCAACTTTTACCAGAAAATACGTGACCATTTTTAGCATACTTAGAGATACAGGACTAAGACCCATAGAACTGCACAGGCTACGACTAAAAAACATCAATCTAGAAAATGGAACAATAACCCCAAGAACCGCCAAAAACGGCGCAGCAAGAATCCTAAAACTACCAAACCCAACATTAGCAATGCTCAAAGAATACCTTACAAAATACAACTTTAAGCAAACAGACGTTTTGTTTCCACCCACAAAAAAACAATGCCACCTATGGGTACTAAGAAGAAACCAATTAGCCCAGAAACTAAATCAACCAGAACTTACCAAGTACCGATTATACGATTTAAGGCACTATTATGCAACCATGCTTTATGCCAAAACAAAAGATATCCTTTTAGTGAAACAGCAATTAGGACACAAACGCATCGAACACACCCTAATCTACACGCACCTAATCAACTTCACAAACGACGAATACATCTCAAGAACCGTCCAACTCGGAACACCAACAACAATAAAGGAAATATGCGAACTAGCCGAAGCAGGCTTCACAAAATTCACAGAAATAGAAGGCTACCAAATATTCAAAAAACCAAAATAAGACTAACAAAATAGATACCTAAAACCGAGTGAAAATTAAACTTAAATACTGAAAGCAACATAAATGACTAAAAATAATTAAAAGTTAAGGTAATAAAATGTCAGAAATACCCTATACAAACTTGGCTGGCAAAATTCCAAAATATTTCCAGAAAATTCAAGAAGCTGGAGTTCCCCAAAAAGTAGATTATAATTGGTTAAATCAATGCGGATTCAAAAGTAGAAATGACAGATATATTCTGCAAGTACTGAAATTTATTGGATTCATTGATGAAAGCAAAAATCCTACAGAATTATGGGTGTCCTATAAGTCACCAGCAACTGCGCGAGCAGCATTAGCTAAAGGTATAAGGAGTGGATACAGTGATTTGTTCTCACTCTATCCTCAAGCAAATCGAAAAGCCAAAGATGACCTCTATGCTTATTTTAGCTCAAAAACAGGAAAAGCAAAAAACACCGTTGACCTAATAGTCAACACTTTCATTAATTTATGCCAATTAGCAGACTTTGAAGCTGAAGCACCTAAAGAAACCAAAGAAAAACAGGAAAATGAAGAAAAAGCCAACTCGGAGAGCGGCATAAAGAGCGAAAAGAAAAAACAAATAATTCCACAAATCACAGAAGGATTTGCGGTCAATATGAATATCCAGATAACTTTGCCAGTAACAGAAGACGCAAAAGTTTATGAAAACATTTTCAAAGCCCTCAGAGAGCAACTCTTCAAATCAGACTGAGAAATTAATCGGTGACTTAGCCACTCGGCTAATCGGAGCTCAGAAGAGCATTGCCGAAATTTTATCTGAATTTCAGCCGCCTATTCAATTAGTTGTCGCCCAAAATTTAGTGGAAAATATAATTCAAAGATTTCATTTAGTGGTCAAAGAAATAAGTGATAGATATGATAACAGACTGCCATTTTCAATGAATGATGAGTATGACGTTCAAGACCTCTTAGAAGGATTACTACGCCTTTATTTTGACGATATAAGGCGCGAAGTCCCTACTACAGAATTTGCAGGCTCTTCAACTCGGCTTGATTTTTTGCTTGACCAAGAACAGATAGGTATAGAAGTAAAAAGAACAAGGAAAAAACTTGATGCTAAAGAGTTGGGAAAGGAATTAATAAATGATATACCGCACTACAAAACACATCCTAAATGCAGGATTCTTTATTTTTTCGTATATGACCCCGAGGAGAACATCATTAATCCAAGAGGAATTGAAAGAGACTTGAGCGGGGCAATTCAAAATATGACAGTTAAGGTCTTTATTGTTCCAAAAAGGGCTTAGCCTTATGGTGTTCCAACATTTTAGATTGAGTTTAATGCTTCGCTTGCGCTTGCGCGCTCGCTCCGCTTTCTCAGGTAGAAAGCGCTCAAACCAAAAGACCAAGCAAAAAATTCAACTATCCAAAAACCGATTCATCCTTTCCTCATCGGTCAATGAATCCTCTTCCTCATCCTCACGCTGAATGTCCAACATCTCAGCCTTGTAGCATTTACGACAAAGCACGTATCTATCCGCGATATCACAGCCACATGAAACACATTTCTTAACCAAGATATTCACATCTATTACCAATCATAAATTCGCTTCTCCAAATCAGGCGCAAGAACCCAAACCACTTCGCCATTCTCTTTTAGAGGCATCCAAAAATTATTTTTATAATCGCTTTTAATAGGGTCATGTTGGAAAACCATAGAGCCAAAGTACCGTGCAGGCTCAAGTTCATGTTTACATAATGGACAAAGCAGTTTACGGGATTCATAAGTGATATGTAAACGCCTATAACTCAAAGAGCCAAACCAAACAAACCCACGAACACGATATTTGACTGCACAAGCGGAAATGCTCATTTATCGAGCCCCCTTTCTGATAGCCATGTGCGAAAGCTGATACCATGCGGTAGCAAAAACAGACCTTCGCTCATCAGTCACCTTGATGATATAACGATGCTTCTCAAAGCTCTGTCTCACCCGATTCTCAAAACCATCACAGGAAGCGCAAAAACGGCTATCCCCATGCTTAGTAATCAATTTGCCGCTACCCGCACGATATACCTTCTCAGTCTTAGAACAATGCCGACATTTCCCATAACCGCCCTCAATAAAACCAAGAATATGCACATGAGGCGACCAATAAAACCCGAAAGGAACACCCTTCTCTAACGACTCAGAATAATCAGCAAACCTAAACCCATGAAAACAGAAACCACCATTAATAATCCCCACTTCAGCAGCTATTGACCGCCACTTTTTACACCACTTCTCATGCTCAAACTCAGCCAAATTATAATCGGATTGAGGCGCCGAGACGATAATATGCTGAGGCTCACCTAAAGGCGCATGATAAATACCCTTATCATCCTTTCCGCCCTTAGACGCCTTCTCAACACGTTGAGAAATACGCTCAGCCTCACGAAAACATGCCCCTTTCAAATAGCAAACAGGACAAGAATAACTATGACACCAAGTATGAACCATATGAACATAAACTTCGCCAGCATGACTCACCCCTAAAAGGTCAGCTTGAGCATGCAATTCAACACGGTTACAAATATCGTGCCTTCTCCATACACCGCATTTACTGTTAGTCTTCTCGCCATGACCAACAACTATCCAGTCACCATGCTCGAAATGAAAAACATGAGAATTACCCATATCGCCATGCAACTGCTCATAAGCTGAATAATCCCTCCATTTAGCCTCGAAATCGCCCGATTCAGGAAAGAACTCATCACTTTTGGGTGCCATTTTAATCAACGAGAAACCTTAAATCTAAACCATAAATAAACTTCAAAGTAAAGCGAGCGACCTTTACTAATTTGGGAAGCAAAATGGAAGAAGCTAACGATAGAAACAAAGCGCTTCAAGAAGTGAATAGCAAATATCAGAGATATCTTAAAGATATAGAAGCGGAAAATTGCAAATTCCGCGAGTGTTTACAAGATACCCCTTGTCAACAGATCTATGACAAATTATTTTCGCAAGCTAAATTGAACGATAAAGTTGAATTTAGGTTTAAAGAATTGCTTGAGCTTACTAGAATGACTCGCCCAACACTAATTTCACACCTAAAACACCTTGAAGAAAAGAAGTTCCTAATCAAAAATGTACAAACGAGATACAAAAAGATATACAGACTAAATGTTATAAAAATGGTAGCGGTCTGTAAAATTAAAAAAACAATTACCAGAAAGGAAAAATTAGAATTAATAAATTTGGCACAATTAAGAACTGGAGACATATTTACCCCTATTGAACCTGTGAAATCTCTACCAATCTTTGCAAAAACCCATGACTCACAGAAATCAGGTAATAAGAAAACCAGACAATATTTTAAAGCGCACAAAAACAAACTAGCAAAAGTCAAAGATCCCTAAGAGTGATCCACTAAGCAAGCTAAAAAAGAACGATTTTTTACAAGATTAATCGAACAGTCTTCCGTTCTTGCAGAACTCAGAGGGGAGTAACGCGCTCCGACTCTCATTAATTGATGTCTATGTCGAAAAGGGACAAAATGGAAGTTGTTTATTGGATTACCTGCCGAATTGCTGGAACGCAGAAGCCACAACGTCTTCCATTTGTTTTAGCGCCTCACGACAGTAATCCAAAGCGCTTCTGTCTGGGCAATCATGAAATGTAATATCGCCTACATTAGTAGGAGTAACATTATTGGTCACTGATGTAGGAACAGCGCTTCCAGCCAAAGCAGGAGTTTCTAAATCTTGTCTCGTCAGCAAAGATGTCCCGTTAACCGCAGTTGGTTGAGCGACAACAAATGAAGACGAAAAAGCCATTGACCCAGAGGTGTAAACTTGATATACAATATCTGGATAACCTCTATGAATTATTATATTCCTCTTTCTCCAAAGCGGATTATTTGAAAGATTTCCTTGTTGTCGTAAAAGCCACTGGATAAATTGAGTTGCATCAGCGTTATTAGTGACTCTTGCAGCTACCTCAAAATCGCGAATAACTAAATTCTCTTCTCGAGAAAATCCAAAATGATATTTATCCGCATAATCATACAACATAACATCAATTACGCTCCGCCAGGAACAAAGGAAAGCACTTAAAAAATACAGAAATTCTTCTTCATTTGCTGTGTCTTGCATAATTTTCTCAAGTTTATTAAAAAAGAATCTCGCTTCTTTAAGCTTGTTTTCACATTGCAAGGTCAAACGCCATTCTAACTAAGCTATAAGTGATAAAAAGATGTTGCGCATTATCGCTTATACTGTATAGTTAGAATACGAATCAAAATTTAAGAAAAAGGTAGCAAGGGAGTGGCATCGCTCCCGACTCCCTCTTCGCCGCCCGTGGCGTCGAATTCACCCACCGTCTCTAAGGAATAGATGAAGATGTAAGAAGTTCCCCCTTTGACCCCTAAATCCCCTCTTCCGCCGTCGTAGAAGAATGGGACTTGCGCAACAAAAAAGTCAAAAAATAGAATTACCAAAAGCTTATAGCTAGACTATAACACATAACCTCACAGGGATTAAAATGAATAAACAAGCACACCCTGAAAAATTAGATAGGCTATTTGAGGCGGGTTCAAATCCCGCTCGGTCCACTTTTTACTTCATTAGGGCACAGCTTGCTTCTTCGCCTTGCACCAAAAAGTATCTTGTTACACGTTCGCCGCGGGGGGTGGCTTTGTAGAGGGTTTGTGTTCCGACGTTTTCTTTGCGGATTAAATCTTGCTTTTCTAGGAAGCTTATGGCGTGTTTTAGGAAGGCAGGTCCGATTTGAGTTTTTTCTTGGAGGGTGAGGAGGTTGGCGACTTGGAGTTCTTCGAGTGAAGCGAGGATTTCTATGTAGAGTTCTAGTCGGGAGGGCCGTTGAGTCTTCACAGTACACACCATTTGCAGATTTTAAGGGCAAAAAAGTAATAATTATGTGTGTGTTACTTTACACTTGGACACTTTGCTGACTGTTACTTAATGTTTTTGAGGCCTTGACTGCCCATTCGTTATCATGCCACAACGCACGTCCAACAGCAACCAAATCAACCCGCCCCGCTTTAACCAAGTTATCTGCAAACTCTGCCTCTTTTATGCCGCCGACGCCAATCACAGGAACCTTCACGGCGCTTTTAATGGCTGAGGCTTGGGGTATGAAGTAGCCTTTGATGTGTTGGAGCTGTTTAGGTTCGCTACCACACATGCCACCTGAAACATCCAAAATGTCTACCCCTACTTCTTGGAGTTTCTGTGAAAAAACCACTGCATCTTGAATGTGCGTGCCCATCGGCGCCAAATCATCCGAACCAACTCGATAAAGCAAAAGCAGACCACCCAAGGTCTTACGCACCTTTTCCACAACAAGAAGCGGGAAATGCATTCGATTCTCCAATGAACCCCCAAACTCGTCTTGACGCTTGTTCAGCAACGGCGTGAAGAACTGATTTAGCAAATATCCGTGCGCTCCATGGAGTTCCACACCATCAAAGCCCGCTTTAACTGCACGTTCAGCCGCGGCGGCGTATTCGTCAGCGATAGCGTAGAGTTCGCTTTTTTCTAGCATCCGCGTTTTGTCTCGCATGGAGGGACCGACAGGAGTTTCACCTATGACTTTCTTGGTGGCTACAGCACCAGCATGGCTTATCTGGACAACTGCGGGGGCGCCGACGGAGTGAATACCTGCGGCAAGCTTCTCAAACCCTGGCAGCAGTTTGTCATCGTATATTCCAAGTTGTTTGGGGCCGATTTTGCCCATAGGCGAGATGTATGCGTGCTCAACTATTGGCAATCCAAGCGCGGCTGAGCGGCGAACGTAGAAGTTGATGAGTTTAGTTGTGACGGCGCCGTCGAAGTCTGCTCTGCCTGACTGCATCGGAGGCATAACTATGCGATTACGGAGAGTAACACCTTTTACGGTTAGGGGGTCGAGTAGTCCAGCCAAATCGGGCACCGATTGCAAATATGGCTCATTGAACAATAAGAATTTGCTGCAAAAACAAATTATTGTTGGGGTGTAGATTGGATTTTTTCTTTGGGAATGCTCATCACGAATCGGACGCCTTTTCCAGGTTCCCCGTCTTCTCTTATATCCCAACCGTAAACCTGAATCATTTTCTTGATTAAGAACAAACCGAACCCCGAGCTACCCGCGGTGCTAAAACCTTCCTTAAACAGGTTTGGCTTGTTTTCTTTTGAAATTCCTTCGCCGTCGTCTTGGTAGATCAATTTAACTTCGTTATCAGCTTCTTCATAGGATATTTTTATGGTTGTGGCTTTTTTGCCGTGCTTCCGTGTGTTATCTATGAAGTTGTAGAACATTTGACTTAGAAATGAATCGGCCAAAACCAGTAAGCCACTGCAGTTGTTGATGACTGAGGGAATTGGGTCGGAGAAGAGGGCTTTTGCGTCGTTCACGGCTTTTCCGACATCGACAAACGTTAATTCTTCTGAGCCTAATCTTTCATACGCTCGCGCAAAATCGAAGATGCGTTCCACATCCCTAACAGACTGCACCATCTTGTCCAGTTTGTCGACAACTTCAGGGTTGTCTTTTAGCTTCTTTTTAATCAAGTAGGAGTAGCCAGTGATGGTGCCGAGTTTGTTGCGTACGTCATGTCTTGTTAGGCTTCCTACAACGCGGAGCTTTTCGTTGATGAGTGCCATTTTTTCTTGGTTTTCCCTTAGTTGGTGTTCGACCATTTTTTGTTCTGTTACGTCTCTGATTATGGATAGCACTGCGTAGGGCATTTGGCGTTTGTTGTAGATTAAAGATGACCGTGCAAATCGGTAAACCCATGAACCGTTACGATGTTTGACTCTATACTCGGTTGTTGATGAACCTGTTTTTATCAGTTGATTTCTCTTCTGGGCAACTGCTGGCAAATCTTCGGGGTGTATCTGTGCAAAATCGTCAGATTCGCCTTCAGAAAAACCAAGTTGGCGATAGTAGGCGGGGTTTCGGTAGATTGTTTTTCCGTTGAGGTCGCTTAGTAAAATGGCGTCGTCAGCGCTTTCAACCAAAGCTCTGTATCTTGCTTCGGAGAGTCCGAGGGCTTCCTCCATTTTTTTGCGTTCTGTTACATCGCGTCCAGCGCATACGACGAATTTTTTGCCTTCCAACTCGACTAATCGCGAGTGGACTTCAATTGGAAAAACGATTCTATCTTTTCGAACGTTGAAAGAATTAAAGGTTCCTTCTTTATTATCTTCCAATTGTTTGATGATTGCCGTCATATCCCAGGTATCGTTGGGTGCTTGAAGGTTTGCTACATTTAGGTTTTGGAATTCTTCTTTGGTGTAGCCTCTCATCTGGTGAGCGGCTTCATTGAAGAAGATAATTCTGCCTTCTAAGTCGTGTACTATGAGGGAGTCAGAGACGGAATCAAACAGTTGCCCTGCGATGGTGAGTTCTTGCTGTGCTTTTTTGATTTCTGTTATGTCTTTGGCGCTGTGAACGCATTCAATGATTCTGCCATCTACATCGGTTAATGGCGAAGTCGTTACTAGTAATATCTTGCCCAAGTTTGGGTCATTAATTTCTTCTGTAACTGACTGGTTTGACTGTAATGTTTTTGATGCTGGACACGTGGGCCAAGGTGAATGGGTGCCGTGGACTATTTCGTAGCAGTGTTTGCCTAAGAGTTCTTCTGGTTTCTTCTGTAAAGCGTTGCAGGTTGCCTTGTTTACGCGGATGACTCTTTGGTTTTGGTCTAAGACAAACAGTAAATCGCCCATTCCGTCTATGGTGCGGTCTGTTTTTTCTTTTTGAGCAACGAGTTCTTTTTCGATTTTTGCTCTGCGTTCAAAGAGGTAGCCTGTTATGTAGCTTACTATCAGGAACGCCGCTGCCCTAACCAAGTTATCAGTCAGTGAGAGTTGGGGGGCAAAAAGGAAGGCGGCTGCAAATAGGAATGCAATGAGGATTGAGGTTAAAATCACGCTTTTTCTTTTCCACAATGCGCTGAAAAGTACAATGGGCAAATAAAGCAGGTGCGTGTATACTGTTCCATCAGCCATGAAAACCAGAAGATACGCTATCAACGACATGCTTCCTAACAGG
Source organism: Candidatus Bathyarchaeota archaeon (assembly GCA_026014685.1). Classification (NCBI taxonomy): domain Archaea; kingdom Thermoproteati; phylum Candidatus Bathyarchaeota; species Candidatus Bathyarchaeota archaeon. The sequence goes on along the minus strand of JAOZHW010000010.1, from coordinate 42,834 downwards.
ATAGCCACTGAGGCAGCTGCATGAATGTAGGTTGTTTTAACCATTGCAGCGGCGGCTCCTGTAAGCAAACGTTTGCGTATTGGCAAGGGTAATCGTTAGGTGCACCTATTATAGAAGTTCAACGAGGGCTATTATGAGATTTATGAATTCAAAATCCAACTTTAATTAACAAAAATGCGAAAATCAAGAGATTTACCTGTTTGTATTAGCTACGGCATCCATGAACAGGGTTTCTTCTTCAATCGCCTTAGCCATAAGGCTTCTGAACGCTTGGTTTATGTTACCGCCAAAGTAGGGCTTCACAATTTTAACAGCGAACTCCCTTAGCATAGCTGCAGAAAAATTATGCAAAGTCAAATCGACCAAAAAATCTTCGGTCAAGGTTTGTTTTTGTGTCATGATTTCACGGTCCATGGTTGCGCTTTTTCCTTTAAAAGGCGGGTGCTCAAGAGACCTTATCTGTCTGGGGAGAGGCTAGTTAAAGTGTGCTTGCGGTTGGTCGCCGCAAAAACTATTAGACCTGCGAAGTAATAAAAAAAATGGTTGCTGGTTTTGGAGTGCTATTTTGGGTGTTCAGGATTCTACTACGACCACTGGCGGGGCAAATTCTACCCTGCAGGTCTCGCTAAACCGAAATGGCTACTATACTATGCCGCGCACTTCAACACGTTGGAAGCTAACAGCACCTTCTATCGTTACCCAACCGAGAAAATGCTCAAAGACTGGTACCAAAAAACACCTGAAACCTTCAAGTTCACACTTAAAGCCAACAGAGCCATAACTCACAGCCGAAAATTCCACAACACCGAACAGCTCACCAAAAACTTCTACCAACTAGCACACCTCTTACGTGAAAAACTTCTCTGCATTTTGTTTCAGTTGCCTCCCTCTATCCACAAAGACATGCAGTTGCTTCAAACAATCGTAACCCAGCTTGATCCCTCCGTGACTAATGCTTTAGAATTTAGGCATCCGAGCTGGTGGGACAGCGAAGTCTACGACTTATTGCAGGCGCAGAACTTGGTTTTTTGTTGTGTCTCAGCTTCGGGGTTACCTGATGGAATCGTAAAAACTACTGATTCCCTTTATGTTCGGTTTCACGGCAAAAACGGCTGGTACCAACATAACTATCCCGACGATGAACTCGCTCAGTGGGCAGAGAAGATCACGCGTCAAAACCCTGCTAAAGTGCTCTGCTACTTCAACAACGACTATAACGCTAACGCTACAAGAAACTGCCTAACCCTAAAAAAACTCTTAGATCAACCTCAAACAAGCGGCAGAGTAACCATCAAAAGAAACAGCAATGAGCTAAATGATAGTTTTTAATAGGAACACAATCAACTTATGACGGTACCCACATTTTCGCCCGCAATTGCCGCCAGCATGTTCTGTGGTTTGAACCCGCTCACGATGATAGTTTTAACGCGGTTAATCCTTAGCACTTTGACAGCTTCGGGGTCGAGGATTTGGTGGATTCCCGCTTTATGTTCGTTCTGCTCAAAAACTCCCGCCAATTCGTCAAAGGTCAAGCGGTCAAGTTTAACGGCGTCAGGATGTTTTCTTGGATCTTTATTGAACACGCCCTCTTGGTCGGTTCCCTTTACGAGCAAATCCGCATGCACCCGCTCAGCAACAAGTGTAGCAACGGTGTCCGTGGTGATTCCTGGCTTCAAACCGCCCATCACAACCACTTTACCCTCGCCCAAGCACTGCTCAGCTTCATCCAGCGAAACCGCAACTTTGCTGCATGCGATGTCACCTAGCTTTTTGAGGAACAACTGCGCAAACAACCGCGAACACGAAATCGCAACTTCATCCTGTGCGTTCATGTCTAGCTCCAGCTTTTTTGCTAATCCGATAAATTCCCGCGCCAAGGAGCCGCCGCCTAAAATTACCACGACCTCATGACCCTGCATCTTGAGGACTTTGATTACGTCAGCATACTTAGCCATCAAATCGGTGTTTATTGGGTTGGCGACGACTGAGCCGCCTATTCGGATAACGATGCGCACTTTACTTCCTCTTAGGGCTTCTTTATGCGGTTGAGGGTTAAAAATCTTTAATAGCGAGCCGTAGATATGCCAATGCCTAAGGAAGAAAACGCATGGCTTTCACTGAAACCTTCACTATGACTCCGCTGGCGCCGCTTGATTTCGATTTGTGCTGCCAAGTTTTTTCGAATGGCAACCCCAATGTACGCGCATACAGTAACGGCATGTTTAATCAGGTGCTGCGTCTAGGTGGTGGGCTTGTTTTGGCGGAGGTTGCCTCTAGGGGCGGTGTTGAGCAGCCAAAGCTGGAAATCAGATTAAAATCAAACTTGCCCATAACTTCCGAAACGAAACGAAGTGCCCAAGAGGCATTGACTTACGTTTTCAACCTCAACTTTGATCTAAAAGCCTTCTACAAAGAAGCAGAAAACGACCCAACAATGAATAGAATAGCTCAACAACTCCGTGGCTTCAGATTCCCCACCACCCAAACAGCTTTTGAAGGCTTAGTGGATGCAATCGTTGAGCAACAAATTTCCATAAAAGTCGCCCGCACCATCGAGGAACGATTAGCCACCAAATTCGGCGACCAACTCCAAATCGACGACGAAACCTACTATGCATTCCCTAACGTGCAAAACATTTACGCCGCAAGCATAAGCGACATACGCGGCTGCGGATTAAGCGAACGCAAAGCCCAATACATCTACAACGCGGCACATTTAATTGCAGATGGCAAATTGGACCTTGAAGATATGAAAAACAACCCCGACGCAGACGCGGTCATCGCTGAGTTGGATGAGCTTAAGGGGATTGGAGTTTGGACTGCGGAGCTTACGTTGCTGCGGGGGATGCAGCGGTGGGATGTGTTGCCCGCCGACGATTTCGGGATTAGGCGCGTGATTTCCACGTATTACTGCGACAGTAGAGACATCAAGGCGGCGGAAGCCAGAGAAATCGCAAAAAACTGGGGGAAATGGCGGGGGTTAGCTGCGTTCTACCTTATACTCGCTGAAGTCAAAGGCGTCGTGGTTTAGGCGATTAGACGTTTCTTCATCAAGTTTATGGCTAAGATAAAGAAGAACGCCGTCACCGCAATCAACCAAACCAAGCTGACCAGTAGTAGCATTTCTGTGCTCAACCCTAAAATCGGCTCCACCGTAGACACAACCGCGCCTCTGCAGAGGTTCACCACATGTGTGAGCGGTAATACGGTCATCGCTAACGCCTGTACAGCTGTTGGTAGGGCGGTGAGGGGGAAGAAGGTTCCGCTTAGAAACAGCATAGGCGTAACGAAGAGGAATGCGGGGTAGTTGAAGAAGTCGATGTTGGGTGCCAAGGCGGTGAAGCACATGGCTATGGCGGCGAACATTAACCCGCCGAAGAACGCAATAAGGGGCACCAGCAAAAACAGGGGACTGGAGATTAAGCCGAAAGCTGCAATGACTGCTAGCACGATGGTTACGTTGATGGTTGAGCGCGTAGCACCCCAAAGCAGCTCGCCTGCTACGACCTCTTCCACGCTCACAGGTGTGGCGACGATGGCGTCGAATGTCTTCTGGAAGTACATACGCACAAACGAAGCATACGTGCACTCAAAAAACGAGCCGTTCATGACCGCAATCGCCACCAATGCGGGCGCTAAGAAATTGATGTAGGGTTGACCGTTGATGTTCTGCACAAATCCACCCAGTCCAAAGCCGAACGCGACCAGATAGAGGATTGGCTCAAGAAGGGAGGGCATAAAGTTGACTTTTATTGTTTTGATAAAAACGTCCGCGTTTCTACGCCATACTGTCCATACTCTGTAGGTGAGGTGGGGGATGCTGAATTTTGCGGGGGATTTGCGCAGGTTGGGTGTTGTCATTCTGCCCTCAGCCCCCTGCCAGTCAATTTCAAGAAAACGTCTTCGAGGTTAGCGTTGCGAATAGAGACATTTTGAAGTTTATGCTGTTGCAGGAAACCTTCGAAGACGCCGTGCGGTTGGTCGGTGAAGATTTGTATGCGGTCGCCGATGCGCTCCATGCGGGACTGTGGAAAAGCCTCTTTTAGAAGAGGAATCATTTTTTCGTCGTAGTCGAGTTCAAGAACTTCTTCACCGACATGCTTTTTGATGAGCTCAGCTGGGTTGCCTTGCTCTATGATTTTGCCGTGATCTACGATGAGTATACGGTCACAGAGGATTTGGGCTTCATCCATGTAATGCGTGGTTAAGATGATGGTTACATGCTGCTTTTTGAGGTAGCGAATTTCATCCCAGACCAAATGCCGCGCTTGAGGATCCAAACCTGTAGTGGGCTCATCAAGAATAAGAATCTGCGGCTGATTGAGCAGCGCCCTAGCAAAAATCAGTCGGCGCTTCATCCCCGTCGAGAGCGCCAAGATAGGCACATCCCGTTTTTCCTCCAACTGAAAAAACCTCAACTGTTCCTCCGCCCGTTTGAGCGCTTCTTCTTTTGGGATGTCAAAGTACCGGCAGTAAACGGTCAGGTTTTTTAATACGGTGAAGTCGGGGTCTAAGTTGTCCTCTTGAGGCGCCACACCGATTAAGGCTTTGATTTCTCTGCACTGCGACTTAACGCTTAAACCCGCAACAGTGAGTTCACCTGCGGTGGGAACCAAAAAGCAGTACATCATGCGAACAGTGGTAGTTTTGCCCGCCCCGTTGGGACCCAAAAACCCCACGCACTCTCCCCTGTAAACTTCAAAGTCGATGTGGTCAACGGCTTGAAAGTCGTCGTATTTTTTGGTTAACCCTTCTGCTTTTATGAGGACTTCTCTAGAAACCATAACTTATCATTCGGAAGCACGCAATTAAGGGTAACTCTCACTGTTTACCCGCAAGATACTGGCAGTAACCGTAGCTTATGGGGCCTTGTTTGGTAGTTTCACAGGGGAACTCGGCGCATTCAAAGCAAAACTTGACGCCTTTTGTGAAGGCACAGTTGCAGATTTGACAAAACTTGTTTTGCCGCGCGACGCAGCCGACGCTGCCGTTTGGACATGTGCCTTTGGTCATTTTGGGGCATTTTTCACATGCGATTCCGCATACACCGACTTTCATCTCTAAACCAACCTTACCTGCCACTGTGACGCGACGGCAATAAAAGTTGTTCGGTCGGTCTTGTTGTTGACATCCTGCAGTCACAACGTTATTTATCACTAAAAATAGTCTAATGCATTACTGCGCAGAGGATGAGGTAATATCCATATGCGACAGGCAAAACAACGCTTAACAGAGATGCAAGCAAAGCTGTTTTCTCTCTCTTCAACGCTTTGGTTTGCGTCAAAGCTAATCGTTGATTGCCAACCTTTGTGTGGGAGATGATTGTATGGAGTTTTGTGGCGAATGCGGTTCAATGCTAAAACCAATCAAAATCCGTTCAGGAAACCAAACCCTGCTAATGCTTGTTTGCAGTAAATGTGGGCGCAAAAAAGAGGAAGCAAACGCGAAACTGTTCAGCGCCAAAGTATTCGAGCACAACCCAAAACAGTTCGTTGCGGTAATCGGCAGGGAAGAGCAGGAACTAAACCCTATGCCAACCATACACGTCGAGTGCCCCCGATGCGGAAACAACACCGCCAACGTCTGGCAGGTACAGACCCGCGGCTCAGATGAGTCTTCAACACAGTTTCTACGTTGCATCAGATGCGGCTACACATACAGAGAAAACACTTAATCGTTCTTTCATATTAGAAGCAGTTTTAAGATGCTGGTTGATGTGGAAATGTTTATGAGTTTAGCTTAAGCACTAGACGATATCGCTTGATTAAAGAAGCGCTCTGAGGCTGATTTGTTTTGTCTATGGAGTTAGACCTAATTGGGAACGTTAGTCTGTCACTACAAATCCTGATCGTAGCCCTCTTGTTTTTAGGGTTGCCTCTTTTTCGAAAACAAAAAAGCACAAAAACCTTTATGCTTCATGGTTACTCAACTGTAGCTGCCTTAATTTTGCACACAATTTTAATCTTTATTGTAATGGTGCCCAGTTTTGCGTCTGAGGCAGAAGAGCTTTTTGAACTTTCGATTTTTGGCTCTGTTACAGTGTGGTCACATGTTATTTTAGGGACAACAGCCGAAGTAATAGGTATAATCCTTGTCGTCGCATGGGTAATTAAGAGGCCTTCCAAGATGGTTTGTGTGCGGTGGAAAAAATTGATGACGCCCCTTTTTGTTATTTGGGTTATTTCGATTGTTAATGGAGCTCTTGTTCACCTTTTAGGTTTGCTTTAATATGGAGCATCACGGGAAATCGCACCAGACAAATATGCAGGAAACGAAGCATGAAACGCCATCGCATAGTATGCACATCAAAACCCTGAGAAATAGGCTCTTTGTTTGCCTCTTCCTTACGATTCCTGTTTTGGCGCTTTCAGAAATGATTCAATTCTGGTTTCAATATACTCTGACTGTACCTTATCAGTCATACATCCTACTTGTCTTATCAGCAGTTCTCTACGGTTATGGCGGGTGGCCCTTCTTAACAGGGTTAATACAGGAACTCAAGGCTCGCCAACCGGGAATGATGACTCTGGTGGGTACCGCCATATCTGTGGCTTTCTTTTTTTCAGCTGCAACAGTGTTCTTCCCTGTGGGCAACGACTTTTTTTGGGAACTCGCCACCTTAATCGACGTTATGCTTTTGGGACATTGGCTTGAAGCCCGCAGCGTAATGGGGGCGTCAAGGGCTCTTGAAGAACTTGTAAGGGTGATGCCTACGACCGCCCATGTTGTCATGGATGGGGACGTTATGGATATGCCTGTTTCTCATTTGCGGGTGGGAACTGTGGCGTTGGTTAAGCCGGGTGAAAAAATTCCCTCCGACGGCGTAGTCGTTGAGGGCGAATCATACGTTAACGAGTCACTTCTAACAGGTGAATCTAACCCAGTGCACAAAACAGCAACTGACAAGGTTATCGGGGGAGCAGTTAACGGCGACGGGGTTTTGCTCACAAGAATCGAGCGTACTGGAGAAGAAACGTACCTTTCACAGGTAGTTAAGCTGGTTAGGCAAGCCCAGCAAAGCAAGTCGCGGACGCAGGATTTGGCTAACCGCGCAGCTGCACTTCTATTTTATGTCGCAGTTGCTGTCGGTGCCGTGACGTTTTTTGTTTGGGCGTTAATCGCCAGCCCACAGTTTGCTCTCACAAGGTCTGTAACCGTGCTTGTTATTGCATGTCCTCACGCGTTGGGTTTGGCTATCCCGCTTGTGGTTGCCTTGTCAACTTCTTTGACCGCTAAACGGGGTATTTTGATTCGGGACCGAAAAGCCTTTGAAGACGCCAAATCCGTGGATGCTGTGGTTTTTGACAAGACGGGCACCTTGACGATGGGGCAATTCGGTGTAACCGACGTCGTACCCTACATTTCAGAGGCTGAGTTGTTGGCAATGGCGGCAGCGGTAGAGCAGAACTCCGAGCACGTAATCGCAAAAGCCATAGTAGAACACGCCAAAACAAAAGTCATCTCCATTCCAGTCAGCAAGGGCTTTCAAGCATTCCCCGGTAAAGGCGCCAAAGCAGAGGTCAACGGCAAAAGCATCTACGTTGGCAGCCTGCATCTTCTGAAAGAACTCAACATCGCCATAACTGACGAGAAAACATCTCAACTTCAAATGGCAGGTAAAACCGTTGTTTACACCGTTGTAGATGGTAAGCTTGTGGGAGCTTTTGCATTGGCAGATAAAATCCGCGAAGAATCCCGAAGAGCAGTGCAGGGTTTGAAGGCTGCAGGCATAAAAGTTTACATGTTAACGGGTGATTCCCAAGAAGTGGCTCAAGCAGTGGCTAAAGAGTTGGGCATCGACGAGTTCTTTGCAGGTGTGTTGCCTGACCAGAAAGCTCAAAAAATCGTGCAGTTAAAAAATCAGGGTTACCGAGTTGCGATGGTGGGTGACGGCATAAACGACGCACCCGCACTGGCAACCGCCGACGTGGGAATCGCCATCGGGACAGGAACTGATGTCGCAATAGAGAGCGCCGACGTTATCCTCGTTAAAAACAACCCCCAAGACGTCACCCGAACCATCAACTATTCAAAGCGAACATACTCAAAGATGGTACAAAATCTCTGGTGGGCTGCTGGCTACAACATCTTTGCGATTCCGCTGGCGACGGGAGTTTTCGCGGGGTTAGGGGTGGTTGTGGATCCTGCGGTGGGGGCGATTTTGATGTCTCTATCGACGGTTCTGGTGGCGATTAACAGTCAAACACTGCGTAGACAAGAACGCTAAATAGGGCTATAAGGGTGGTTTAGTGATTTTCTTGTCGCTAAGTGTTTTGGTCCACTGTTTGAACTCCTCTGAGACAGGATGCTCTTTGAAGAGTTGTTTGCGTTTAGATTCCAAGAAAACGTTTTCTTTGCCTGCGTATTCAGCGGCAGTCATTACCCTATGCCCCGTTGCTTGGGCTTTCAAAAAAACCCTCTCCAGTTTTAACTGCCACGCTTCATCGCGCAGTGCATGATGCTCCAAAACCACCGTGGGCACTGCTGCGACGATGCGCTCAAGGTTCCGTATACCCAATTCAAGCTGTGCTTCTTCAACGCGGAAGCCTGCAAGGTAGAGCGGCGGGCCACCCAACATGATGACGGCGGGTTTAGCAGCCAAAATCAACTCAGTCGTGCGCGTTGCCATGGGTCCTTGCACGTCGGGAGCAAACATAAAACGTTCCTGCCCATACGCCACTACTGCCATGATGACCCAGCCTAGTATCGAATCCTCCGAACCATGCACCACCGCCTCAGAAAACATCAGCCGAGTCTCGCCAAAACTGAAAGTTTTACCATCAGCCGCATCCACGCTTTTGGCGTGTTTACCGCCTGTCTTCTGGAACATCCACGCCCGCTGACGTTGGCTAGCGTTGATGTGTTCTTTAGGGTTTTTGGCGAGTACGGTTTTGTTTTGGTAGATTTGCCTTGCGGTCTCGGTGCCATCGGTCCAGTTGACGACCCAGTCCTCGTAGCTGGGCGTGTGATGATCAAAATGATAGTGACTAATCGTGGTTACTGTAGCTTTGCTGGCGGCTTCGGCTATTGTTTGGCGGAGGCGCTGAATGGTTTGGAATTCGATGGGATGCGGAGGCAAGTTAAAGCGGTATGGGCAAAGCGAGATGCCTGCGTCCAAAAGCACCGCTACATCTGGGGTTTCGACGAGTGTGCACATGGAGCGGACGCCGAAGCTCTCCGATGCCAATGGGGTAACCTTGATTTTCTTTAGCTCAGCGCCCATGTTGAATTCCTGTTTAGGGGTTACTGCTCGAAGAGTAAAAACCTTCCCAACCAACGTCTGAGACATAAACAATTAACCTAAAACTTTGGCCATAAGCATCAGCAAAAGAGGCTGCAGAGAAAATATCGCTGAACGTAGCGTCGAGGACATCTGGGACAAATCATCTTCACAACATTTAATCCATTAACGGTTATCTAAGGTGGGCCAGAGCAACTGAACTCCCTCGAAAGCCGCCCTCACCTAAAGTACCATCTCAAACTAGTTTATGCCCCACAATTCTTAAATCGCCCTTACATCGAGCATAGATAGATAGTAATGCAAAGCGGCCTTCAAGGACAAGCTAAGCTTAAGGCACTAAAAATCTCTGCAGTAGCCATATTTAGCGTCGTCATCGTCGAGGTGACCATCGGCGCGGCAGTAAACAGCTTAGCAATCATAAGCGACGGTTTACACGCACTTCTAGACGCCCTAACAAGCGTGATGCTATACTTTGCAGTTCGAGCGGCACTTAAACCGCCAGACGAGGAACACACTTATGGGCATGAAAAGTTTGAGGCTATCGGCGGATTAATAGGCGGCATCGTTTTGGTGGCGGTTGCATGCATAATCTTCTACGAAGCCGCACTCAGACTCATAGCAGGCACAGAACTGTCAAGCGGTGTAGAATTTGCGGGTTTCGGAGCCATCGCGTACGCACTTTTCGTGGCTTCACTGAGAGTTACGGTTTTCAAGAGAAACCAACATGGCGAAAGCCAGTCTATGAAGGCAGGATTCTACGACGCAATTTCCGATTTAGGCTCAACAATAATCGCCCTCTTAGGCTTCGGGTTGGCCCTGTTGGGTTTCACTGGAGCAGACGCCTTCGCATCTATCTTCTTGGGTTCAATGCTCACCTACCTTAGTATCAAACTAGCCAGATCCAGCGTTATGGAGCTAAGCGACAGCGCGACAAAAGACCTCGTGAACAAAACAAGAAAAATCATTCTTGACTGCATGGGCGTGGTTAAGGTGGAAAACCTCAAAGTCCGCAAAGTCGGCTCAAAAGTCTTCGTGGACGCCTCAGTGCAGGTTCCAAGCGCTATGAGTTTAGATGAAGCCCACTCGCTTTCATCAAAAATCGAAAGCTGCCTAAAAGATTCCTTTGAAAACGTGGATGCCACAATACACATTGAGCCATCTGAACAGGACAAAAAAGTCCAAAAAGCCGTCCAGAAACTTGCGGCGCTTGAAGGCATAAGGGAAGTGCATGAAATCACAACTAACTACGTCGCGGGCAAACGTTACGTTACTTTACATGCACATGTCAATCCTGACTTGTCGGTCGAGGCAGCACATAAAATCGCGGAGAACATTGAACGCAGGATACGCGCTGAGATTAAGCCGCTTGAGAACGTTACTGTGCACGTTGAACCTGCAGGTGTGGTTATTCCTAGTGAACAGTTTGATGAGTTGAAGCTACAGGTTGTGGTTCGAGATGTAGCAAGAAGCGTGAATGGTGACTTGCAGGTTAATCGGGTAGTTACCTATGCGTCGGAGGGGAAACGTTACATTAACATCGATTGTTGCTTCACCAAAAACGTGCCGATAAAGCAAGCGCATCATTTGGCGTCGCTTGTTGAGAAGGGAACTAAGGATCGCTTCTCCAATGCTGTTGTCACTGTTCATATTGAGCCTAAATGATAAAATAAACATTAAGGGCTAAAAACCTAAAGAAAAACGCCAAAAACCTTCAAAAACTGAATACTTGAACACGAAAACCCTCAAAAACCTGAGCTTAGCCACCCTATTTAAATAGATGCTTTATATACTCCCTTTGTTATTTAAATAGGGAAGCTCGTGAGTTGACATGAGTAAACGAAAACCAATCATAAGCATCCAGAACATAGTCGCTTCTGTTTCACTTAACCAGAAAATCGACTTACAGAAAATAGTGGAAAAGTTCCCACAAACCGAGTACAACCCCTCCGTATTCCCAGGCCTCGTTTTCCGCCTTAAAAAACCCAAAACAGCCACCCTCATCTTCGGCACAGGCAAAATGGTATGCACAGGCGCTAAATCCGAAAAAGAATCCCGCAGCGCAGTAGAAAAAGTCGTTAAAGAACTCCGCAGCGAAGGCATCCAAATCACCGAGAAACCAATCGTTAACATCCAAAACATCGTTGCCTCAGCAGAACTCGGCGGAGAAATCGACCTTGAAAGCCTCGTCTACAAACTCAGCCGCGTCATGTATGAACCTGAACAGTTCCCAGGCGCAGTCTACCGCATGGATGAACCCAAAGTCGTCTTCTTAATCTTTAGCGCAGGCAAACTCGTCTGTGTCGGTGCAAAGAAAGAAGAACAAGTCTACGAAGCAGTCGACAAAATCCAGCAGCTACTCGAAGAAAAAGAACTAATCTACTACCCCTCTTAAACCCCTTTATTTCTTCGGCGAACCGCAGGGTTTGCCTCAGCCAACTTTTTTAAAGCTAACTCAAAAGTCTCGCTTGGCGAGAGTTCTTTTTTGATGAACACACCTGTTCTGCCAACTGTATCGCGTTTGGTAAGTGCATGCGCTCGGTCAAGCACGGTCTGAGCTGAAACCCCCAATAACCGCGCGGTTGATTCTTCTTTGCCGATTATGCTACTTTCAACATGACCACTTAGGGTGGGTTCGATTAGCATGAGGCGTTTATCCACACCAGCCACCCGAACATCCGCTTTCAGTTGCGCAAGGTTTGCTTCGCCCCCGAAACGATAAAACTCGCGCTCGACGCGACGCATTTCCATAAGCGGGAAAGTCACGGTTGTGGTTTGGTCGATTACTATGTGGGCTTTCATGGCATAGTTCGGTGTTGCCTGCACTATCCAGCGAGTGTTTATGGGTACGTTGGCTTTTTCGAGGGCGGTCTCCACCAAAAAGCTGCTCTGTACCTCAGCAATGAAGATGTCTATGTCACTGCTTTTTTTTACGTCGCCCCTAGCGGCGCTGCCGTGTATGGTTGACTGGAGATGGGCGGTTTCCAGCGCAGCCATTATGGGCTTTGCTTTCTCTCGTAGAGCCCTGAGTTGAGTCCAATGTGTAGTGCTGTAGGTGACTTCTTTGTATTCGCCGCTTCTTTTTGGTTTAGTCGCCATGGTTTACCTGACATTTTTAGGTTAACTGTGACATCGTTTATTTACCTTAACGCCCCAAACAGTTAACTGTGAAGTCGATGGCTGCCTTACTCTGCACCTGTTGCAAACGCAACGAAGCATTCTACTTTAGAAAATACTCTGGAGAACGCCTCTGCAGAAGATGCTTCGCCGCATCCATCGAAGCTAAAGTCCGCGCAACCATCACCCGTTACCATATGTTGCGGTTCGATGATCACTTGGCGGTAGCGGTTTCAGGGGGCAAAGACAGCCTCGCGATCCTCTACATCTTAGCAAAACTACGCAAATACAGACCAAAAACGACCCTGACCGCTGTTACAGTTGACGAAGGAATCAAAGGCTACCGTGACGAAGCACTTGACATCGCAACAAATCTATGCAAAAAGCTAGAAGTACCGCATCACGTGGTTTCGTTCAAGGAGTTGTATGGGTTTAGCCTTGACGAAATTGTTGCTAAAGCCAGAGAAAAAGGGCAAGCTGAGTTGACTGCTTGCGCTTACTGCGGTGTTTTACGTCGAAGGGCAATGAATGTTGGTGCACGGCAAGTTAAAGCAGATAAAATCGCCACTGGACATACACTTGACGACGAAGCCCAAACGGTTTTAATGAACATACTTCGCGGGGACATCGCACGTTTAGCCAAAGAGAAGCCTGTTACAAGCGAAGTGCATCCGCTATTTGTACAGAAAATTAAGCCGTTCTGTGAAATCCCCGAGAAAGAAAGTGCACTCTACGCTTACGTCAAAAAGATCGATTTTCAAGACACTCCCTGTCCATACGCTTCAGAAGCCCTGCGCAACGACATCCGCGGAATGCTCAACCGCATGGAAGAGAAGCATGCAGGAACCAAATTTACCGTCGCAAGAGCCATAGAGAAACTGCGACCAGCCATAGAAGAAACCCTCAAAAAAGAGAACTTCAAAACCTGCAAAGAATGCGGTGAACCCTCGGCGTTGGATTTGTGCAAAACCTGCGAGATGCTACACCAAATCAGTTAGGTTTGCGGTCGAAGCCGCGTTCACTTTTCAGTTTCCTTAGTATCTCCGACGCCTCAAAAGCGGTGTTTGCTGCTGCAACCCGTTGGGCTTTTTGGAGGTTAACGTTGGCACCGCAGTATGGGCAATGTTTGGTTTTTTGGTCTTTGGCTGAGAGCATGTAGCCGCCGCATTGGGTGCATTTTACGATTAGGGTTGGGGCCATTGATGGTTGCTTCCGAAAGGCTTTTCCATACACAGACAGATAAGAGTGTTGGTAGAGGGATTAGGGAGCAACCATGAGCACAGAGGAGTCCAAGCCGAGGTCGCATTTGATGGATATGGCCATAAAGTACTTCAAAAAAGAAGGCTACAAAATCAACGGCGAAAACGTGATGATGGAAGGCCATAGCGGAGTTATGCGCCACTTCGACCTGATAGTCCAGAAGGGGCGCCAAGAACAGGGTGTTTGGGTCCGCGATTGGAACCGCACTATCGGCGTAAACGTCATAATCAACCTCGACACGGCATCGGACGACGTAGAGTTAGGTGCTCCGATCATGATTGGGGAAAAGTTTAGCGACCATGCTAAGTCCTACAGTAACCGCCGCAAAATCTCACTTCTGACTAAGCAGAAAATCGGTAGCTTCCGGTAATTACGTTGGTTTTAGGTATTCGTCAAGGATACCTTCACGTTCTAAAACACCCATCCAGTCCACTCCGCCGACAAAGCAGGTTTTACGTTTCTCCAACACCGCCAAGATGTCCTCCACAACTTCCTCGACTGACTTGCCCGTAACATCCAACTCACAAACCCTGCCTGCATGCACTTCCACGGCTTCGCCGAGGCAGACATCGATGATTTCAGCTTGTAGGTTCTCCCACATCTTGCTGTCTCTGTAGCCTGCTTTTTCCATGAATGCTTTGAGTTCTTTTGGGTGTCTACGGAGCACAAACACTTGAGCTACATGCTGGGTGGGGGTTACTGCGCTTGCGAAGTGACCGTCGATGACTATGTTTGGGTTCTCTGAGGCGTCGATGGTTTCGCCGAGTTTTTGCTGCATTTTTTGTTCATCTACAATAACTGTGCATCGTTCTTGGTCTTCGCCGAGTGTAAGGCCGTGTTTTTTGGCGAAGTCTGTGAGGTTGATATATTCGGCGTTGAGTTTGGCGGCTAAAGCTTTTGCAGTTGTTGTTTTACCGACACAAGGTGTGCCCGTTATGAGAACAACACGCGTCATAACAAACACCAGTGCATCAGAACTAATTATTGGTTTTCATTCTACAAAGTCCCACTTTTTGTCCAAGCTCTGGAAGGTATTAGCATCAACCCTGTTCATACGCCCAAATTATAAGAGAAACAAAAAATATTCGCTGAGATTAACCACAATTTAGACATCGTCACCGCAAACCGAGCAAAAAAAAAACACCGCATCCGCTCTTAGCTTATATAATTCCACGTTGACTTCTATTTTTAAGATGCGTTTCTCGGGGCTTTTCCGCGGGGACCAAGCTGTCCTCAGAGGCAACTTCCTACTGATAACAATCAGCTGGATAATCATGTTCACCGCCCAGCCGATCCCCGACACCTACGCCAGCCTCTTCTACCTTCACCTCGGTGCCAACGAACTGCTGCTCTCCATCATGGGCTTCGCGGGCTCCATCGCTGTTGCGTTGGTGCAGTTTCCAGGTGGATATCTGGCGGATAAACATGGCAGACGGCGACTCATCGTCACAATGACTTTTGGCATCGCCATCGGCAGCTTATTCTTTGTCTTTGCTCCCTCGTGGCCCTTTATTTTGATTGGCTTGCTTGTGCAGAACGTGTGCTCGATTTATGGACCCGCCTTGATGGCTATGGTTATTGATTCGTTGCCTGCGGAGAATCGCGGGGCAGGTTTCAGCTTTCAATCTGTTGTGAGTTCGCTTGTTCTGTTGCCTGCACCAATCATTGCTCAGTATCTTGTGGTTACGTTCGAGTTTGATTTGGGTATGCGTATCGCCTACTCACTCACTTCTATTGCATATTTTACCATCGCCATTTTGCGGTTGAAGCTCACCGAAACATTGCCGCCGAACGGTGAAGACAAAAAAATCAGCTTCGTCGGCGCCCTGCGGAGTTATCCCACTGCGGTAAAAGAAAGCATCCGAGTGTGGACCAAGGTTCCAAAATCCGCCTTCAACCTTTTCATCGCAATAATCGTTGCAAATGGGTTCGTTGTGAGCTGTCAAACCTATTTTGTGGTTTACGCCACCAAGGTGCTTGATGTGTCTTTGGAGCAGTGGGCGCTTGTCACAGCGTTTAGGTACTTAACCATCGCCATACCCGCCATAATCGCAGGGTTCAGCATGGATACGTTTGGACGAAAACGCTTCCTTATACTGGGGTACCTGCTCTATGTACCAGGCATGTTGCTATTCATAAACGCCGACTTTAACATGCTGTTGTTGTCGTTTTTCTTCTTCGGCTTAGGCAACATCCTTCAACTCAACAGCTACCAAGTGCTTATGGGTGACCTTGTTCCACGCACCCTTCGCGGCACAGTTACGGGCTGCTTGAACTTCTTTATGTTCATATTCCAAGCCATCCTGTACATCATTATAGGACAAATCTATGTTAATGTCTCGCCGCAGTTGCCTTTTATCTTGTTTGCTTCGGCTATGATTCCGCTTTCGGTTTTTGTTTATTGGCGTGTTCATGAACCAAAAGTCAGAGAAGCATAACGACTGCACCGAAAAATCTATAGATAGGCATTTAGGGTTGAAGAGAAGTATAGTCTGCAACAGTTGATGCACGATGGCAATAGTGAAGATAAGCCAAATCCTAGAAGGCAAATGCACAGAACAAAAAGTCACCGTTCGCGGCTGGGTGTACCGCAAACGTGAAGGAAAAGCACTCATATTCCTAGTAATCAGAGACTCCACAGGAGTCATCCAGTCAACGATTAAAAAAGACAGCTCCTGCTGGAACGACGCCCAAAAACTCACAATCGAATCCTCACTTGTTCTGACAGGAACCGCCCGAGAAGACACACGCGCACCCGGCGGATTTGAAATCGGCGCAGAAACAATCGAAATAGTTGGCTTAGCTGAAAACTTCCCCATATCCAAAGATAAAAGCGAGGAATTCATCCGTGACATGCGCCACCTCTGGCTCCGAAGCAGAAAAATGAACCTCGTCATGAAAGTCCGCGCTGAAGTCCTCGAAGCAGCACGCGAATACTTCAAAAAACAAAACTACACCGAAGTTTCACCACCCATGTTCATCTCAGCAGCGGTGGAAGGCGGCTCAACGCTTTTCGGCCTGAAATACTTTGAGCAGGAACTCTACCTCACCCAGAGCAGCCAGCTTTATTTGGAGATTTTGATGTATTCGCTAGAGAATGTTTACTGTATTGCGCCTTCGTTCCGTGCAGAAAAAAGCCGAACAATACGTCACCTCACTGAGTACTGGCATATGGAGGGTGAGTGGGCGTTTGCAGACATGAACGACCTCATGACTTTCGAGGAAGGCTTAATGACTCACATCTGCCAAACCGTCGCGGCAAAATGTGAAAAAGAGTTCAAAGAATTAGGCGCAGACATCGAAAAAGTCAAAGCCGTTAAAACCCCATTCCCAAGAATCACCTACAAAGAAGCTATCGAACGTCTCAAACCCAAAAACCCTGCTTTGGACTGGGGCTCGGATTTGGGCTACGAAGACGAAAAAGTCCTAGCTGAAGACTTCGGCAAACCCTTCTTCGTCTACGATTACCCCACAGCCATCAAAGCTTTCTACTGCAAAACCTACAAAGACCACCCCGAAGTCGCCATGTCCGTGGACATGATGGTACCGCGCATAGGCGAAATCAGCACGGGCGGCGCAAGAGAAGACAACAAAGACTTGCTGATTCAGCGTATGAAGGAGCAGGGTTTGAAGCCTGAGGATTACGAGTGGTATCTTGATCTGAGGCGCTATGGAACTGTGCCACATGTTGGTTTTGGCATGGGTTTGGAGCGGTTGCTGGTTTGGATGCTTGATTTGGAAAACATCATCGACGCCATTCCGTTCCCAAGAACGACCCGCAGGTTCTACCCCTAACCTTTTTATTTTTAGGTGTAACCCGTAAAGAACTCGATTTTCAACCTGTCTTTGTCTAAGCCCAGATTCTCCGCTAGCACCTGCATGGCTTTAACCATAGGCGGCGGACCACAGGCGTAGAAAACGTAGTCGGCGTAGTCGGGGAGCTGTTTTTTCACCATTTCTGCGTCTATGTTTCCTGTTAAGCCAGTCCAATCTGGCGTGGCGTCACTTACAGTGAAAACAACTTTTAGGTTCCTGTTTTTGCGTACAAGTTCCTCAAATTCCACACGGAACGGTATGTCGCTTGGTGATCGGCAAGCAAAAAACAACACAATTCGGCTATCTAATGCTTTGTCGGTGGCGTTCTTGCATATGCTGATAAACGGTGTTACGCCTATGCCGCCAGCTAGCATCGCGATTTTGGGGTGCTCGCCGTCAAACGTGAATTTCCCGTATGGCCCATCAATTCGCACCCAATCCCCAGCTTTTGCGGCTCTGAGCGCATCTGAATAGGGGCTGTCGCTTAAGCGTTTGGTGAATTCTATGTGGTTTTTTTCGGTAGGGCTGCTACTGTAGCTGAAGTGATGTGTTAACTCTTTGCCTTGATGACGTAGCGTGACAAAGAAGTATTGTCCAGCTTTATAGTTAAGTTCTGCTGGGCGGGGAAACCTGAAGCTAGTTATGCTTGGGGTGCGCGGGATGATGGTTTGGAATGTGGTTTCGTACTTCAAGATAAGCACCTAAAACAGGTTCTAGTGTGCCACAACCGCATTAGTACTTTTTGTTTAGGCTAATCTTTGAAAAGAATATATGGCGTAGTCAGCGTAGAATAATCCAATGACACAATACCGAGCCCCCCTCAAGTGGAGAATAACAGATTACGTTAAACGCCACGAGGTTTCGCTTGGACTGTTTTTAGCTTCCTATGGTGTATTCTACCTTGCGGTGGTCATCATGGGCGGTTGGTCACTTTCAGATTGGGGCAAAGACACCTTCGATGCCCCCGCCGCCGCAGTTCAAGCTCTCATCCCTCGCAGCTACATTGCGCCCCTTTTTTTCGTCACAAGCCTGCCCGCCTTAATCATCGGAGCAACAATGCTCTGCGTCATCAGTGTCCGTGCACTTCGCGCAGGTTCAGCGGTGGATAAGCACATCGCCATTGTTCTGACTGCGTTTGGGTTTGGTTACCAAATTGTGGGGGCGTGGCCTCTTCAGAACGTGGTTGATTTGCCTTGGCAATGGCAGAAGCAGATAATGAGTTTTGGGCCTGTCTTCGCTTGGGGGCTCTATGTTTTGAGTTGGATTGTGTTGGCTGTCGGTGCCGTCTCGCTGTATGTGCATAGTAAAGATTACCGACGGAGACATACTGAACTTTCCGTTGAGTAATTGAATGATTGCTCAATGCGAGTTTTTTGTATCCTTTACTGAGGTATCAGTCAAGGTTTCATTTTCCGCTACCGCCTTGTTAGGGCTTCTGAATGGGTATTCTTAAAGAAATATGGAATGAAAAGGGGGATTCTCGGAGTTTAGGCTTGTGCCTGTTTGTCGTCTCGACGGTGCATTAGCCACTTGGTTAACTCTATGGTTCCAAAGACCAGCGCGGACAATCCAACAATGAGACCTATTTCGTATAGTCCTATTGGAGCAAGTTTGAAGACATCTCTGAGGAACGGCACGTTAATTATGAGAGCGATTAAGCCGATTTCCCAAAGGATCGTTGCAACTAGAAGTTTGTGTGGTCTTGCTTTGAAGACGGGGTATTTCAGCGAGCGACAGCATATCGCTAAGATCAGCTCGAAGGCAATTAAGAGCAGGAACAATCGAGTTTGAGCTACTTCAATTCCCAGTGGAAGTGAACTGATGAAGACACCTAGCAGTAGCGGTGTTTCAATGAGTAGAGCGCGGATTAAGAATGCTTTAACGTCTTTTGTGAATATGGATTCTTTTGGGTTTCTAGGCGGTCTCTTCATAACGTCGGGTTCCGCAGGGCTCAAACCCAACGCAATAGCAGGCAACCCGTCTGTGGCAAGGTTAACGTAGAGAATGTGAACTGGCAGAAGGGGCAGTGGAAAACCAGCCAAAACCGCAAAGGAAAGAATCACGATTTCAACCAGATTTGCTTGCAGCAGATAAGTGAGGTACTTCTTTATGTTATCGTATGTCCAGCGACCCAGTTCCACAGCGTTGACTATGGTTGCGAAGTTATCGTCTGCTAGAACCAAATCGGCGGATTCTTTGGTGACTTCGGTTCCAGTGATTCCCATGGCGACGCCGATGTCTGCCTTTTTGAGTGCTGGTGCGTCGTTTACTCCATCGCCAGTCATCGCTACGACTTCGCCCTTCTTCTTCCACGCATCCACGATCTTGAGTTTATGAAGCGGTGAAACACGAGCATACACGGACACGTTGCGAACTTTGGCTTCAAATTCCTCTTGAGAGAGCTGTTCTAGATCTTCACCAGTGAGGACTTCATCTCCTTCCTTGAATATGCCTATCTCTTTAGCGACAGCCAACGCAGTTAGCTTGTGGTCACCTGTTATCATTACAGGTTTAATGTTGATTTGCCGGCAAAGTCTCACGGCCTCCATAGCTTCCTTCCGTGGTGGATCCATCATGCCCACCAAACCTAAGAAGGAAAGTTCACTTTCAGCGTCTTCTTCTTTGTAGCTTGTGCCGTCGCCCGACACTTCTTTATAAGCTACACCTAAAACTCTCAAGCCATCGCTTGCCATTTCCTCGTTCACGCCGAGAACCTGTTTTCGTCTTTGTTCAGTGAGTTTTTCGGGTTTGCCTTCTGTAGAAAGATGGGTGCAGTGCCTAAGGATTATTTCGGGGGCACCCTTCATGAAGATCAAGTTTTTGTCATCTGCTTTTACCCTTAGACTATGTATAGTGGTCATGCGTTTGCGATCTGAAGAGAACGGGTACTCGTCTACACGCGGATAGTCATTGCGTAATTCCTCTTTTTTGATTCCAGCTTTAAGTGCAGCAACTACCAGTGCGCCTTCGGTTGGATCGCCTTTAACAATCCATTTGTCTCCATCGGAAACAATGTCGGCGTCGTTACATAAAACAGAAGCTTTCATCAGAAGCGAAAAAGATTGGCTCTTCAATATCTCAGGGTCGTTTGTTTCCAATTTGCCTTGTGGCGAATAACCTACTCCAGAGACCTCTAATAACTTATCTGCCGTCCAAATCTTGCGGACCGTCATTTCGCCTTTAGTCAATGTACCAGTTTTATCTGAACAAATAACCGTAGTTGAACCTAAAGTTTCGACAGCAGGCATTTTTCTAACTAATGCATTTCTCTTCGCCATTTTGTACATGCCGATTGCTAAGCTTCCCGTTACAATGGCAGGCAGTGCTTCGGGAACCGCAGCAACTGCTAAGGCTATGCCAAAGAGGAACATTTCAAGAATATCTAGCCCCCGCAAGATACCCAAAATTATAACAGTTACACTCACACCTAACGCGGCTGCACCAAGCCATTTCCCGATTTCTTTGGTTCTCTTCTCCAGTGGTGTTTCCTTCTTTTCCACGATGCTGACTTGACCGGCTATCTTTCCGAATTCTGTTTTCATTCCAACGGCGACGACTACAGCTTTGGCTTTTCCACAGGTGACTTCTGTTCCAGAGAAAACCATGCATTTTTTATCTAAAATAGCGGCGTTTTTTGGAGCTTTTTGTAAATCTTTCTCAACAGGGATAGATTCACCCGTTAACGGCGCTTCGTTGACGTGCAAGTTGTTAACTTCAATAAGCCGTGCATCAGCAGCGACCTTATCGCCTTCTCGGAGTATGAGTATGTCGCCTGGCACGATGTCTTTTGCGGGCACTTGAATTTCTCTGCCATCCCGGAGCACAAGCGCGGTTGGAACCAACATTTTTGTTAATGCTTCAAGCGCTTTTTCCGCTCTGTATTCTTGAACGAAACCTAGCACAGAGGAAAGAACCACGATAATTAGTATGATTATCGCATCAAATTGATGGCCTGTTGCAAAAGAAATCAAGGCAGCGGCTAAAAGAATCAGAATCAAGATGCTTTTGAATTGAGCTAAGAAAATTTTTATGGGTGAACTTTTTTGGGCTGCAACTAGTTGGTTTAAGCCGTATTTGCGTTGCCTTTCCGCTGCATCTGCTGAAGTTAATCCTTTGTTATTTGAAGATAACTTGCTTAATGTCTCGTCTGCATCTAAAGAGTGCCAAGATTCCTCTGTGCTCATAAAGTATCCAGTTTTGGATTTGAATTCTTCAATAATAATGTACTGATAGAAAAACAATTTTTTAATGATTGAGATTTACTAAAATTGCTTAAGAAAAAATAGATTAATATTCCTTTAGCTCTAACAACTGTTAGTTAGAAAATTGTAGATTGATAAAGCTAGTATCGTAGCATACTATGCGGTTAGTTCAGTTTATCCCAGTTTTACTGGTCGTTTGTACATTAATCACTAAAATACATGTTAAATTGTTAAGCTGTGCCGAATAAACCTCAACACCTATATACCTAATGTTTCAACTATTCTGAGAAGCGAGGGAACGAAGTGACCAAAAATTGGCACAGCCAAAACGTTGAAAACATAATGAACGAACTAAAAGTAACCAACAATGGCTTAACCACACAAGACGCAAAACAGCGACTAACACAATATGGACCCAACGAGTTGACCAAAGAAAAAGGCAAATCTCCACTCAAACTCTTCATAGGTCAATTCACAAACGTCCTCATGGTTATCCTTCTAATCGCTATCGGCCTCTCCATCGCAGTAGGCGAAGTAGCAGACGCCCTAATCATCTTAGCCATAGTTATAGCCAGCGCAGTCTTGGGGTTCACACAGGAGTTCCGCAGCGAAAAAGCCGTTGACGCCCTTAAAAAGATGGCTGCACCTACAGCGAATGTTATCCGCGATGGCAAAGAAACCCGAGTTCCCGCCTCGGAGCTTGTCCCGGGAGACATCATTATTCTCTACACCGGCGACAAAGTCCCTGCTGATGCCAGATTAATCGAATCCTTCACCATCAAAACCGATGAAGCGCCTCTGACTGGTGAATCTGCACCCGCTGAGAAATCAACTGTAACTTTGCCCGAGGATACGCAACTTAATGACCGCGATAACATGGTCTTTTCTGGAACAGTTGTAGTTTACGGCAGAGGCAAAGCCATAGTCACTAACACAGGCATGACAACTGAGTTCGGCAAAATCGCCGCGATGGTACAGTCGGCACCAGAAGACGAAACCCCCCTCGAGAAACGCATGGCTGCGGTGGGTAAATGGATCGGTCTCTTAGCAGTCGTCATCGCCATAAGTGTAGGTGTAGTCGGCATCGTTGTTGAAGGGCGCGATATCATTGAAATGGTGCTGTGGGCAATCAGTCTTGCTGTCGCAGCAGTTCCCGAAGCTCTACCCGCAATCATTACAGGCGCACTCGCTATCGGCATGTACCGTATGGTCAAAGTAAACGCCATAGTCAAACGTCTCCCAGCCGTAGAAACGCTCGGATGCACCAGTGTTATTTGCAGTGACAAAACAGGCACACTAACCAAAGGCGAAATGACCGTACAACGCATCTACGGCAACGACAAATCAATAAAAGTCACAGGTATAGGTTACTCCCCAGAAGGCCACTTCTTCCTAGATGATGACAAAGAAATAAAACCAGACGAAGAATTAGAGCAGCTACTCAAAGTTGCAGTCTTATGCAATGATTCTGGTTTGGAGATGGATGCTAAATCTGGGAAGTGGGTTGTAAAGGGCGACCCAACAGAAGGCGCACTAGTCGTAGCCGCTGAGAAAGCAGGCATCAAAAAAGAAACACTTGACCGAAGCGAAAAACGCATCGCTGAGATACCCTTCTCGTCTGAGCGCAAGCGTATGACCACCATACACCAAGCCGACGGCAAATACTTTGCTTACATGAAAGGCGCGCCCGAAATCGTTTTGGGAAAATGTAGCAAAATATTGCTCAACGGTAAAGTTCAAACCCTAACTAAAGAAGTCATCGAGAAACATCACAAAATGACCGAAACCATGGCGCAGCAAGCGCTCAGAAACCTTGGATTTGCCTACAAAGAACTCCCCGCAAGTGCTAAGGATTTCAGTGAAGAAATCGAGCATGACTTTGTCTTCGTCGGCATAGCAGGGATGATTGATCCGCCCCGCTCAGAAGTTAAAGAAGCCATAAAGATTTGCCGAAAAGCAGGCATACGTCCCATCATGATTACAGGTGACCACAAACTCACCGCCACAGCCGTCGCAAAAGAACTCACATTGCTCGGCGAAACCGTCGAAGAGGGACAGGTGCTTACCGGCGATGACCTTGAAAAAATGACCGACGAACAGCTTGAAGCTGTAGTTGAAAAAGTCGTAGTATACGCTCGCGTAGCTCCCGAACACAAATCCCGCATCGTCAAAGCCTGGAAGAAGAAAGACCAAGTCGTAGCAATGACCGGCGACGGAGTTAACGACGCACCAGCACTCAAAATGAGTGACATAGGCATAGCTATGGGCATATCCGGCACAGAAGTCAGCAAAGAAGCCGCAGACATGGTATTAGCAGACGACAACTTCGCAAGCATCGTTAAAGCGGTGCGCGAAGGCAGAGAAATCTATGACAACATCAAAAAATACCTCACATACCTGCTCCAATGCAACATCATGGAAATCTTGGTAATGTTCATCGCCGTCGTCAGTGTCCCCTACATCGCCCGCTGGCTATCCCCCGGCTCAAGCATGGAACTGATAGGCAGCTCAGCCATAGCTCTAACTGCCGTGCAAATCCTCTGGATCAACCTTGTCACTGATGGTTTGCCCGCTATAGCGTTAGGTGTTGACCCAGGTGACCCTGATTTGATGGACAGAAAGCCCCGCAAGACCACCGAGAGCGTCTTTACAAGAGACGTCAAAACGTACTTGGTCTTTGTACCAATATTCACTACGATCCTACTGCTAGGGGCATACTTCTCGCATTTGCCCTGGACAAGCGAGTTTGCGTTGCTGGAAGCTCGAACACAACTCTTCACTGCAATGGTCGTCATAGAATTAACCATAGCCATCTCAGCGCGTTCTTTCAAGTACCCAATTTTCAAAGTCGGCGCATTCAAAAACAAGTTCCTCTGGCTTGCAGTCCTCTCATCGTTTGCCTTGCAGCTTGTAGTCCTCTACACCCCAGGTGTCCAAGAATTATTCGATGTACACACGCCAGAACTAATCGACTGGGCAGTTGCAGCTCTATACGCTGCGATAGTCTTTACAACGCTTGAAGTGGGTAAATACGTTACAAGCAGACGCAAAAAATGAGGTACGCGTTGAAACGGTTTAAGCCGTAAAAGCTTTCTTTTTATTTTTTAAACGACCTTTTTTTACAGTACAGAAAGTTTTTTCTTCCTCCAAAGGCGTCCCTACCTGCCTTCAGGTGACTAAACCCCCTAACGCTCAAACCCCCGTCATCCACAACCGCATTATAGGGACAACATTTTGTTCTTTATATAAGGGAGGGGAGGTAGACGCTGAGACGTCGCGTGCCCCCGCGTTACGGATAAGGCTTCTTTTGCGCCATTAATACCCTGTGGCTTAACGGGTTTAGACCAGTGATAATAAGAAAGAAGTTGTGGGTAGTCTGTCGCTGAATTCAGCCTGTGTAACCGTTTAGGGGTTGCTTTTGTTGAATTTGTATTGTTTACAGAATTCCCAAAACGCTTCTGCTGGTTTTAACATGGCTTTTTTGGGTCTTACGAGGTAGAGTTTGTAGGGTTTTTTTGCTTCAACGATTGGGATTGCTTTGATTAATCCTGCTTTCTCGGCTTTGGCTGCGTCACCAGAGGGGATTATGCTTACTCCTTTGCCTTCTGAAACAGCGGTTATGACTGAGCAGGTGCTGCCTAACTCTAGTTTTGTTTTAAGTGTATCGGGGTTTATTTTGTTGTCTTTGAGTAGTTTTTCGATTTCAAGTCTTGTTCCAGAGGTTACATCACGGTTAATGAAGGGGTAAGTCACGATTTCAGAGAGTTTTATTGATTTGTTTGCAGCTAATTTTGTGTTGGGTGCAGTGATGAAAACCAACTGTTCCTCGCCTATTTGGAGGCATTCGTATTTTTCTCCGAGCGCATCGATTGAGTTTAAGGCGGCAAAATCTGCATCGTTTGACTGTAAACTGGCAAAGCTGGTTAAGCTGTCTTGAGCTTTTATCTTAAACTTAACTTCTGGGTGTTTATCTTGGAATTCAGCAATCAAAATTGGGATAATTTGTTTTTCAAGTACGCTTGCCGCCGAGATTTTTATGGTTCCTGAAAGCACAGTTTTTGCGCTGGATATGTTTGCTTTAGCGGTTTGTGTTTCTTTTAGGATTCGTTCAGCTGCCTCTTTTAGGATAGCTCCTGCATCGGTGACTTCGACGCCGTGTGCTGTTCGCTTGAAGAGTTCGGCATCAAAAAAAGTTTCCAATGCCGCTATATGGTGGCTTACTGTTCCTTGGCTGGTTTTGAGTTCTTTTGCCGCCAAAGAGAAACTATGCAGTTTATCGACGGTTAAAAAGGTATTTAGGTAATCGATGCGTATGTTCTCCATGCACTTCTTTTCTCCTTAGCAAATACACAGTTGTGTTTGTGTTTATATTCTATTCGATTTTTGAATAGTTTCGATTTGAAAAAACCATAAAAAGGATGAAGCTCCTCAAGTTTAACGGGCTTCAATAACTACAACGCCGCGTGTCCAACGTTGCGCAAACTCGTCGTCACCTATAATTAACCTTAAAGGGCCTTCGCCGCCGTCTTTGAGTAAAGATAGTTTTTGCCCGTCTTTGAGGTAAGCGATGATGACGTTTTCGCCTCTTGCTTCTTGTAAACTCAGCGTTGTTCCGTATCCGTCAGAGGCTTGAATGTAGATTGAGGTTGCGTTCTCGTATGGTTCCACTAAGTTTAGGAGATCGTTTAGGCGCACGCCTGTGTAGTTGAAGTCTCCGTTGTCTTTGAGGCGACTGCTAGATGTCAAAGTTACGTGCAACGTAACTGCTTGAAATGATTCCAGTTCAGTGAAAGTAACGTTTGTAGGGCAGTTTACTTTTCCTTTAATAAGTAGAGTTTCCTCTGGCTGTGACGCATCGGGGAGCGCAAGGTAATAGAGCGGAATGGCAGCTACGATGAGAGCAAAGAAAACTATTAGAGCAAATTTGTTGCTTTTTTTCATCTTTCATCCGTCAGCTTACTTTTATTTCTGAAACCCATTTAACCCAAAACTGCGCCCACTTAAACTCTTCAGAGGGCACAATTAACCGAAACGGTTGACTATCAACCTTAGATAGAGCTACACCGTTTTCTTGGTAACCAATCAGCAAACCTAAACTTTGCGTCTCTTGTAGTGAAAATTCTTTGCTGTAACCATCCATCGCGGATATGGTAACTTTGTTTGCTTCTGAGGAAACTCCACTTGTCTGTAGAATGCTTGAAAGCGTAACTCCCGTCCAGTTAGAAACCCGCTGCGGGCCATCAGGCGGCGCATAGGTTGCTTGCACGGTTTTGATTTCGTAGTCTTCGATGTCTTTTCCTGTTATGATAAGTTGATGATCAACGGCACCGTTTACCACGATAATCCACGGCTGTAAATTCATTTCTGATATCCCAAAAACAATGTTGCGCTCTAAACCTGGCGCTACAAGAACAAAGGGTCCTTGAGTTTCGCCATTTAACCATTGCCCATTTTTCGCAAACGCCAAGATGAACTCACTTCCACTAAAGAGGGTGCTATTGTAAGCTTGATAGATGTCGATTGTGCATTTAGTTACGTCTTTAGAGCGAAAACTAACAAGCCCTACATCCCACTCTGCCCCGACATTTTTCAACAATTCAGTTACCGAGATTCCAACGTAGTTTGCGGTTTCTCCACTGCTGGTTTGGGTAACCATTGTAAGTGGCATCTGTTTTAAGTCGGTAATGGTCAGTGTTTTTTCTGTTTCTACGTCGCCTGTAATTTTCAGTTCCGCATTTGGAGGTGTTCCAGTGGGTAACGTTGGAGACAGCACAGAATTCTCTTTTAAATAATAGATTGATACACCAAAGAGGAGGGTCATCGCCAAAATTGCTAAAACAACAATTTTTTGGTTTTTCAACTGTTTTTCCCTCCAGCATAGACTTTGCTTATTCTAACGAGAAGCATGTTAGCGATGAATCCGCCTATAGAACCGCTGATTGCCGCTATAATTGCCAAAAACGCCAACACAACAGTTGGCAAAAAAAGCACCAGTGCTCCAATAAGGGTGGTTCCAACAACGTTTGCGATGGCGCAGGCACCCATACAGCAGGGTAAACAGCAGGCTTTGTGTTTCAATAGGAAGAAAAACGTGTCGATAGCCACGCCTGGTAAGAGGTAGATGACAAAGGATAATACCCCAAAGTTGCCAAAGGGCACTACCAAGCTGATGAAGGCTTGCGTTAGCGACACCAAGGTTGCCGCGCCAGGTTTACGCACCAAACCGTATGCCATCACAGGCCACATCATGTATAACCCTCCTGCAACTGCGCCTGCAGGTACTCGAAGTGGACCTGTTAGCAGTGCTACTAAAGGGTGGAAGACGTTTTTTGTAGCTAAACCCAAACTTGCAAAGAGCGCCATAAGGACTAGGTCGACGGTTGCGATTTTGAGGTTGCTGTGGCGGAGGGGTGGGTTTGGTTGGTTCATCTACGTTCCGATGTTATGAATGGGTAACATCGAGAAATTAAAGATTACCCCAAACATCAGCCAAAACACATAAAACATCGACAAGAAAAAAAAAGAAAAAAATGCCAAGCATCACTGCTTGGTTAATTCTTCAAGAATCTCTTTAGCACGATCCACACGAACCTTGCGTTCCTTAACCATACGCTCAGCCACTATCTCAATCTGCTCGCCCTTAGCGCCCGCATTTACTGCGATGTTTCTGGCATGCAAAGACATGTGCCCCCGCTGAATGCCCTCACTGGAAAGTGCACGGAGCGCAGCAAGGTTCTGAGCCAAACCAACAGCCGCTAAGACTTCAGCGAATTCGTTGGCGCTCTTCACGTTTAGGATTTTCATGGCGATACGCGCTATGGGATGAGTTTTTACTGCACCGCCAATCAAGCCAACTGCCATCGGCAACTCGATTGAACCCTCCAAGTCGCCGTTTGCGTTTTTGGTCCACTTCGAAAACGATGTATACGGACCATTTAGTGCTGCATAGGCGTGGCCGCCTGCTTCGATGGCGCGGTGGTCGTTTCCTGTGGCTAAGACGACGGCGATTATGCCGTTCATGGCGCCCTTGTTGTGGGTTGCCGCGCGGTATGGGTCAGCTGCAGCGAAAGCCGAAGCGTAAGCGATGCCTTCAACGACTGCTTCGCCGCCTACTGCTTCTTTGGGTACGGTGCAGGTTGCTTTGGCGAGGCGTTTCACAGCCAAATTTGAGATAATTCTTAGGAAGACATGTCCGCCTGTGAGTTCCTCAATCATGGGTGAAACAGCTTCAGCCATAGTATTCACAGCGTTGGCGCCCATGGCGTCTCGGCAGTCCACGAACAATTCCACTATAAGCATTTTCCCCATAGAAGTTTGAATAATTTTGGCGTTAAGATCCTTAGCACCGCCGCCGAAAGAATTCAAAACTGGGTCTTGCTCATTTGCTTTCTTCAAGATTTCATTTCTAGCAGTAAGTACCTTCATCTGCGCGTACTCTGCATCTTTAAGCTTAACAACTTGGATTTGCCCAATCATAACAGGGTCAGTGCTGCTGGTCTTGAAACCACCGCCGTCACGAACCATCTTTGCAGCGTAACTGGCAGCTGCGATGACGCTTGGTTCCTCGGTCGCCATCGGGATGAGGTAGTCTTTGCCGTTAATGAGAAAGTTAACGGCTACACCGAGGGGTTCGGGGAAGACGCCGATGAGGTTTTCAACCATGTGGTCTGCGACATCAAGGGGCAGAGAGCAGGGTTGCTGCAGAAGCTGCTGCTCTTCCTCGGTTAAGTTTGCAAAATCTGCGATTAACGCTAGCCGCTCTTTAGGCGACAACTTATAGAAGCCTGAAATAACAGATGACTTAGACATACGGTTTCACTTTGCATGTTTCTGTTCGATTTTGAGCTTTTAAACTTTTAACTCATCAAAACTATAAACAATGGTTTTGAAGATTTGGTTCGGTACGGTAACTTTGCTTCAAAAACCGTCGATTTCACCGTGGCACTAACTCCTTTTCCAGCTACAGAAGTTGCTGTTATCTTGGGAGCGGTAGTTACAACAACTGTTTTGTTTTTCTACGTCAAGAAGCACAAATCTGCCCCAATTCGTTAGAGGGTAGTTTGGGGTGTGCTTCTTGGCATGGCAACTGCGGAGACGCCGAGGCGTTTGCAGATTTCTTTGGCTAAGGCGTCGCCGTTGCTTCGGAAGTTGTCGGTGATGACTTGTTTAGCTTTGGTGCGCTTGACGTATTCGATTAAGCCGTCAAAATCAGAGTGGTCGCTAAGAGCAATGAGGTGTTCGCGGTCGCCGATTTGGCGGCAGGGCTTTTGGAATTCCCATCCGCTGACGCATATCCGCGCGTTACGCAACCCCACATGTTGGCGTTGGTTCATGTGGTAGAAGGCGACGCAGGGTAAGTTGCCGTCTAAGAGTTGATGACCTTCCTTATCGGTGGATAATGAGATAGGACCGAGGTTCATGCCGTGTTTTTCACAAACCTTAGTAACTTCAAAAACGCGTTCAGGCATAACAAACGGCACCGCAACGTCGGCGTCACGGAGCAGCTTCATTACTTCTTGGAGTTTGCCATGATAACCAAAAACGTAAACCGCGCCGCCGCGCAGGCGCTTCTCAACCATATCAACCAGCAGTTGCCGCACATCCACGTCAAAATTGCGCCTGCAACTCGGGGTACCATAAGTTGCTTCAACCACCAAAACGTCACAGTCAACAGCTTTGGTGCCTTCAATTCGAAAATCCCCCGACCACGCAATGCGAATTCCCCCTGCATCTTCAACTAGCACTTGACATGCACCCAAAATGTGGTCGGCTTTGAGCAAAGTGATTTTTTCATCTCCATACTTGAATGGTTTACCGTATTCTAAGGTTCGAACGGATTTCTGGTGCAGGTTTAGCTTTTCATCGAGTGTTTCAGCTAAGTCGCGGGTAGCTTTGGTCATGAGCACTTTTTCGCAGCACTTAACGCTCTTGCGCAAACCATAAAGATGGTCAGAGTGAGCATGCGTAACAACCCGCAGCGGACGCGTGGCATCATAAGCGTCGCAAGCGACACTGTCTCCTAAGAGAACCGCGCCGTTTTTGGTTACAAGAGCCCGTTCCGCCAAGGTTAAGCCTTCAAGTCAGGTTTTTTCTGTTTTCTCGGCAAGCCACTCAATCAGTTGCTGTGCATTGTCAGTTTCGATTTTAAAGCGTATGGGTCCAAGCGGTGACTCAGCGATTTCTTCACAGAAAGAAACATGCCCTGCAAAGGCAACTTGCTTGTTTAAGCAGAAACTGATGGTGTTGCCGCGGGTGGATTTGAAGAGTAGACGTCTGGCGGCGTCGCGGATGCGGTCGTTTCGGAGCATGTTGCGGAGTTTGGTAAGTGAATCCTGCCCTTTCGCCTCTGCAATTAGGATGCTGCCTCGCTGAGCAGGTTTTAAGATTATCTCCGCGTTTCCCAAAACATTGTTGATTGCAGTACGAACTTTTGTCTCGTCTTCAGTGGGGTTAACTTCCACTTCCACAATAACCGTTACTTCAACCATTTCTGCTCTATCCTACCAAAATTCTCCTTCACCAACGCCTTGAAGCCCTCTATACTGTTATCGTTAACTACTATCTTTTCAGCCATCGCTATAACATTTCCCAAACCTACACCCAACTCACGCATGTCACGTTCGTGAAAGACTTCGTAGTTTGGGGGGTCGTCGCTTCTACCGCGAAGTCTAAGCCGCTCAAAACGAACCTGCGGAGGAGCATGGACAGCCACAAGCGTAAAGCTTGCAAAGTGCTCCCTGAAAATGTCTGCTTCAAAAAGGCTACGTAAGCCGTCGATTAGAACACGGTTGCTGGGTTGCTGCTCGATTTTGGGGATACATTTCTTAGCTATAACATAGTTGCCTTCTTGTGCACGTAATTCCAACATGACTTTACCCACGTTTTGCGGCGTCGGCTCTAAACCACGCAGCCGCGTTTGCTCCCGCACCACGTCACCCATAGCCACAACGTCATAGCCCAATTCTTTAGCGGTTTCGACAACGAGCGATTTCCCTGCGCCTGGCATGCCGCCTAAGCCCACAACAAGTTTGTTAGCGTCCACTCTCTCTAACCCTTTTTTGGTTGTATAGCAGACACCCACACAAAAAAACATTCCCATATTTAAAACCGCATACGGTTCCGTATCCGTACCTGCTGGAATCACGCGACGTCTCTGCCGCTACCTCCCCTCCCTTATTTAAAGAAAGCAACTGGAAAAAGGTTTGAGCGCCATTATTTTGGCGATAAAGACGTGTTTGAATTAGAACTGTTTTTTGTTGAACAGTGCAATCGCTCCCGCAAGTAACCCAGTAGCTACGGCAACGGCGATAATAATGGTGAATAGTGTTGCGTCGGGTAAATTGAGCAAAGTTGGTAGGAGCGGAATGACTGAAATCTGGTTACCTCCGTAAATTACCAGTATGGCTCCGACAAGCACCGAGGGCGAAGCGACACCGATGAGTACGCCGGCCGCGCAGGAAACAGCAATCATGCTTAAGCTTATTGCAAGTGACTGCCCTGCGTTTGTAAGTACTGTAGAGGAAAGGGTTCCTGTTGTGGCAAAGTCTGTCACAATCCCAACAAACACAGCTATGGCGGCTGCTATGGCAACACATGTGTAAACCGAGAAAAACTTGGCCAGCAATATGTCTCGGCGTTTTATGGGTCTAATCAAGAATAGGTCATAGACACGACGGTTCTTTTCGTTAATTAAAAACACTGCCAACATAACCGCCGCTAAGGTTCCTCCTATGCTTGAGACAACCAGCGAAGAGATAACTGTGAAGGGAATCTCTTGGCCTGTTGAGCTGACTTGAATGAAGCGGAATAACAGGGCGATTACGGGTAACCCTATCCAGAGGAAGACCATAACTTTAGACTTGTAAAAGCCCTTCAATTCATCGGTGAAGAGTAGTGCGAGCTGCATTAGTTTTCAGCCTCCGAAACGTAGTTGAAGTAGATTTGGTCTAGCGAAGGTTCCACTTGCCAGATACCCCGAACAGGGATGTGTAATTCAACGATTTTTTGCACAATGTCGTTTACGGCTTGGTCTGCGTCTGCTTCAGCTTTAAGCTTCAACAACACTACCCCCGAAGAAGGTTGAACCACTTCTGAAACGTTTCTCACTGAACCTAACTGTTTCCAGCTGCTGCTTTCGCCTGAGAGGAGCACTTGCACGGTTTTTTGGAGCATAAAGTGGGTTTTTAGCTCGCTAATTGTGCCTACTTCTTTGATTCGACCGTGGCTAATTATGCCCACTCGGTCGGCAACATCTTGTACATCGCTTAGGATGTGGGAGGAGAAGAGGACTGTGGTGCCTTTTTCTGCGAGTTTAAGCACGATGTCTTTGAATTGGCGGCGACTCAGTGGGTCAAGTCCACCCATCGGTTCATCTAAAACCAATAGTTTAGGTTCATGAAGAAGCGCCTGAGCCAACCCAACTTTCTGCGTCATACCGCCCGATAAATAGGAAATCCGTTTATGTCTGGCGTCAGCTAAGCCCAGCATGTCCAGAAGCGGGGGGATGCGTTCTTCAAGTTGTGCGTCAGTTAAGCCTGAGAGTTTGCCGAAGGTTTTCAGTGCGTGGTCAATAGTGCGCCAATCTTGAAAGGCTACGCTTTGGGGCAGATAGCCTAGTAGTTTGTGGATTTCGTCTTTCTTTTCGGGTGCTGAGTAGCCGCCTATGGTGACTTGGCCTTGAAAGTCGCTGATTAAGCCGACGAGGATTTTCATGGTGGTGGTTTTGCCTGCGCCGTTGGGGCCTATGTAGCCGAAGATTTCGCCCTGTTTTATTGTTAAGGATACTTCGTTTAGGGCTTTGAAGCCGTTGAAGTTCTTTGTTAATTTGTCTAGGATGACGAAATCTTGGTTTGTGTTTAGGCGTTTGCTCATAGGAGTCACCCGATCAACGTTTACTGGCGAGTGGAGTTACTTTATTGGGTTGTAGGTATTTAAGTTAGGCGAAACCGTTTTCAAGCTGTGAAAGCTTCTGCAAAGTTAGTCAAGAAACCTTGACTAAGCCTTAGTCCAGAAACCTTGACAAAAAAGCATTTAACCAAAAAACACTTGGGTGATTATTGGTTAAGCATGAACACAAAGTTAACTGCCATGCCGCTGTTTCTCCTCTTTTAGTATGTGTTCATGCTTAGCCCTCCTTAAAATCTAGTTTATTCTTATAGAAACAGCGTGGGAGGAAGAAGTGGACTAACGGCAGGTTTTTTTGAACCATGCTAAGCCGATTATGGCGGCTGTAATGGCGGTGAGGGCTGCAACTGGGTTTATGGCTTGAAGGGATTGCAGGGCAGAGTATGAAGTCGCCAAGACTGCAGTTGCAACGATGGCGGAGACAAAAATTGCGATCCCGCCTAAGGTTAGATTTTTGTGGCTCAAATCTTTACCCTCACACGCACATATACAAGTATCATTATGTGAAGTTTTGATTTAATGCTAAGCCATCGAACAAGGTGTTCAAACTTTAGGACAACAAAAACTAAGATTTAGGTCATACAAAAAGTAACTAATTTTGGGAAAAGAGGGTTTAGTCTTCTTCGACTATTTTGCGCTCTTTAATTTTGAGTGCTTCCTCGTCGCCGATGACTTTGAAGGTGTCGGTCAACTCGTTCTTGTGTAGGAATTTTTTGACGGTTATGCGCACGTATTTTTTGCTGAGTGCTTCGCCTTCGCCTTTTACGGTTACGGTTTTGCCTTCTGTGCTGACTTCTCCGCCTGTTTTTTCTTTGAGGAAATCTGAGAGTTTTTCTATTAGGTCGCCTTTGAGTTCGGAAGCGTCAACTTTCATTTCAACCATGTTCTATTTCACCTCGATGAGCATCGCAATAAGTTTGCGTTGTGCTTGTTTGTTGACAGCTACAGGCTTGATAAATTTTCCGCTCATGCTACTTCAGTGGCATGTTCCTTATGGAGCAGTGTTTGTGGTTACTTGCTTACAGCCACATACGTTAAAATAAATTCTCGCAGACATTGGAACTGAGGTTTGTTCATGTCCAATTTAGATGAACCCAAACATACCGAAGGACACAGCACAAAAATAACCCCTATCAGCGATAAAGAGTTCATGTGTCCCGAATGCGGCAGAAAATTCGACTTAAAAGAGGCTGCTGAGCAACATCTTCACACGGTGCATTTGAAGCATCTGCGGACTGTGCATGGAGAATTCCACGGCGAAGACGTAACGGCCATTCATGTTGGTTAATTTTTGGTCAGTTTGCCCGTCGAGTCTTATTCACAGCGTAAGCTCAGACTCTAGTGCACATCATTCCAAAAGTAAAATCTCCAGTAAAACTTAAGACTCTTACGCTTAAAGTGCCGCAGAAAGAAACGGTTTTATTTTCTACAACCAAACTTCAGTGTAGGGGACCATTATGGAACTCGTAGAAGCAATTAAAGACCGCCGAAGCATAAGAGCCTTCAAAAAACAAGATGTCTCCCAAGAAGCAATCGACAAACTCGTCGAAGCGGCACTCCTCGCGCCCTCCGCAGGCAACGCACAGTCATGGGCGTTTGTGCTCGTCAAAGACCAAGCGACAAAGCTGGCTCTCTCAAAAGCCGCTCTGGGGCAAAGGATGGTTGCAGAGGCACCGGTTGTGTTTGTTGTTTGCGCGGATGAAAAACGTGCCCAACAAAGCTACGGGGAACGCGGCAGGATGCTTTATTGCATTCAAGACACCGCGGCAGCAACTCAGAACATTCTTTTAACTGCTTGCTCTTTGGGTTTGGGTGCCTGCTGGGTTGGCGCATTCAGGGAAGAGGCGGTTAGAAAAATCGTGAAAGCCCCCGAAGAGATGCGGCCAGTCGCCATGATTCCCGTCGGGTACCCCGATGAGTCTCCGCCTGCAAGGTCCAGACGACCCGCAAGTGAAGTGGTCTACAACGAAAGCTTTTAGCTGAAGCGGTTTTTCTGCTCGATTTCAAGGTTGAGGCGTTAGTATTGAGACATCATAAAATTTAAAAGTCACATCCATATTTCTATGTGGCTTTATCTGAGGTAACAGTTAGATGTGTGAATCAGTAGAACGCTGATCATAACACACCTAAAGTGCCTCTTTAATAGTAATCAGGAGGAAAAGAATAGAAATGTTGTCGCGAGATTGCGATGGATGCTCCGAAATGAAAGCATGTAGCAAACGCTATCATATTGCTGAAGTATTTGACAAAGTATACTGTCCAGACGGAACAGCACACCTAATAGACGGAGCCTAAAATAGCATCATCACTACGTTTTGATACCGAACGTCCATTTGTCCTTTCTTTATTTTATGTTACAGTTTCCAGAGCTTTCTTCACTTGAGCTAGCTCTTTTGAGAAGTCAACTTGCTGCTGCTCAGGCTTCATCCCCTTCTTTGAAACCTTCAAAATCGTCTCGTAGCCCCTAGCAGATAGTGCCTTCTCTACGGTTTTCATGGCTCGCTGGTTTCCAAAGAGGCGATAGGTGCAGAACAAGATTGCTTTTTTGCCTGAAACAGTGGGCATGTTTTCTATGTAGGTGAGGGCTTCTTTTGTGGGGCTGGCGCCTTCAACGGGGGTTCCGAAGATTAGCAGGTCGCAGTTTTCCAGTGTTGAGGTTGCTGCCGAATTTAGGTCGTATAGGGGGGCTTTTGTGGCGTCTGCTATGGCTTGGGCGAATTTTTTTGTGTTTCCAGTTCTGGAAAAGTAAACTACACAAGCGTTCATAGGGGTTAGTAGCTTTTACTTGGCTATATAATCTTCTAGAGCGTTCTTGCTTTAAATGCTCTTTAAGGATTCTTTTGAGAAATTTTTTGTAACAACCGCGGTGCTTTTCGGCGAAACGTATACTTTCATTATTAAATAAATACAAAGAAGTGCAGGTTTGCTTGGTATAATTGTCCAAAAAAGTGCCTGAATTCTTTGATTTTGGCGACCCCTGAAACGTTAATATGCATCAAACGCTTAGTTTACTGCCACAAGGAGAAAAGAAAAATGTCAAATAAAAACAAAGTGAAAACTCTAGCACTTTTAATCGCA
The DNA here is from genome assembly GCA_026014685.1 of Candidatus Bathyarchaeota archaeon. Classification (NCBI taxonomy): domain Archaea; kingdom Thermoproteati; phylum Candidatus Bathyarchaeota; species Candidatus Bathyarchaeota archaeon. The sequence continues at coordinate 6,219 of JAOZHW010000010.1, read as the reverse complement.
ACAATACTAGTAATATCAACAGGTGCCTCACTGGCACTAATGCAAACAGCATCAGCACATACCCCAGCATGGCAAATCCCAACATTTGCATTTATCAACGTCTCACCCAACCCAGCAGGCGTCGGCCAACAAGTCGCAGTGGTAGTTTGGCTTGACAAAATCCCTGACGGGGCACTGATTACCAACAACATCAGATTCCACAACTTCAAAGTGGTAATAACTGCTCCTGACGGAAAAACCGAAACTGTAACATGGGAAACAGTCTGGGACACAACCTCATCTGCATACACCGCATTTACACCGAACCAGATTGGCACATACACATTCAACTTTACCTTCCCCGGACAAAAATACACAGACTACGCATACAACCCTGCTTCACTATTCGTTAACGACACATACTTACCTAGCTCAGCAGTCACAACCTTAACCGTCCAAGAAGAACCAGCACCCGGCGGAGAAGTAACACCCCTGCCGACTGAATACTGGACAAGACCAATCGAAGGACAGAACGCACTTTGGTACTCAATTTCCTCAAACTACATCAGACCAATGGGCGCAGCATACAGCTTCGGTTCAGTACGCTTCCAACCAGACGGCACAGCACCAGATACACCACACGTTATGTGGACTAAACCCATAACCTTCGGCGGTATCATGGGCGGAAACAACCTTGACCAACTACCGAACTCGCCATCATCTCCAACAGGCGTTGAAGGCGCAGCATTCTACACAGGCTTGTCTTACGAAACTAAGTTCAACAACCCAATCATCATTAGCGGTAGACTCTACTACGGATTACCCCACAGCAACAACGGTGCAGGCGGCGGATACATATGTGTCGACTTACGCACTGGCCAACAAATATGGTTCCAAAACTACAGCGTTAACCCCTCGTTTGGAGCAGTCATAAACGTTGAAACACCAAACCAGCACGGTGCAATCTCGTACTTGATCTCTACTCAAGGCACTACATGGATGATGTTTGATCCATGGACAGGAAACTGGGTATGCAACATAACCGACGTCCCCTCAGGAACCATGAGCTACGGACCATACGGTGAACCAATAATCTATCAAATCAACATTCCAAACAAGTGGCTAGCATTGTGGAACTTCACACAGGTCGTAAGCAACGGTCCAGTTAACCTCTTATCATCAGGTGGTTACCGACCAGTAAACCAAGTCTTCAACACAACACTACGCCAATCATACTCTTGGAACGTAACCCTTCCAACACTGCCAACAACCAACGCTGGTGTAGGCTGGGTAATCGATAACGACTTGCTCTTAGGCTACAGCAACATGAGATCAACCTTTGGCCAACCCACATGGGGTGGCGTCGCAGCAGGCAGTAGCACAGCTTTCGCAACCATTTGGGCAATCAACCTCAAAGAAGGCTCACGCGGTTCATTGATGTGGTCTAAAGACATACAAACACCACCAGGCAACATTACCCTACAACTCGGCACAGTAGACCCAACAAACCGCATGTTCTTCGTAAGCACCAAAGAAACCATGCAATGGTACGGCTACAGCCTCGACAACGGCAACCTCAAATGGGGCCCAGTCGGTGAAACACGCGCATTCAACTACTACCCAACCATCGGCAGCGGCGGTGTCGCACAAATCGGCTACGTAGCATACGGCAAACTCTACGTCGGCGGCTACGGTGGCGAAATCTTCGCATACGACACATCTAACGGCAAAGTAGTCTGGTCTTACGGTGGCGGCGGCGAAGGCAACAGCACAAACAGCGGCACAGAAACCTCCTGGGGACTCTACCCAACCTTTGTCGGCTCAATCTGCGACGACAAAGTCTACGTCTACAGCAACGAACACTCACCAAACGTTCCACTATACAGAGACTACAAGATCCGATGCTTAAACGCAACGACAGGCCAAGAAATCTGGAAGATGGACAGTTGGGCTTCAGTTGGCGGATTCGCTGACTTTGGCTTCCCAACAGCAGACGGACAAATAGCTTACCTCAACGCCTACGACATGCAGGTCTACTCCATCGGCAAAGGACCGAGCAAAATGACCGTGACCGCTCCAGATGTCGCAACAACCGTCGGCACACCCATAGTCATCAGAGGAACCGTTACCGACATCGCAGCAGGCACAACACAGAACGAGCAAGCAGCACGGTTCCCCAATGGTGTTCCCTGTGTTTCTGACGCAAGCATGAGCTCATGGATGGAATACGTCTACATGCAGAAACCAATGCCCATGGACGTCACAGGCGTACCTGTAACCATAAACGTAGTTGACTCAAACGGCAACTACCGCACAATCGGCACCACAACAACCGACGCAAGCGGCATGTTCACCTATGCGTGGGCACCCGACATTGACGGCGCATACACTGTAATAGCAATCTTTGAAGGAACCAACGGCTACTACGGATCATCAGCCAGAACATCATTCTACGCAGTCTCTGCTCCAGCAACACCAACCCCACAACCCACACAGGAACCCTCCGCAGCTGACCTCTACTTCATTCCAGCAATCGCAGGTCTCTTCGTGTTCGTAGCCATCATGAGCGTAGTCATTATCGTAGTTCTACGCAAACGGCCATAAACAAAACCTAAACTCTTCCCCCTTTTTCCTTTTTTTAATTTTTGTAACAGCATACTATTCTTAGATGTAACCATGCGTTATCATTATTCTCCGACAAAGCATGAAGGGGTTTAAATTATAATACCCACAATCCAGTATCAGAGAGCGAAAACTGCATGGACTACAAAGTAATCGCGGAATCCTACGAGAAAATCGAAGCCACCACCAAACGCCTAGAAATGACCGACCACCTAGTGGAGTTGCTCAAAAAAACACCCAAAGACATCATCTCCCGAGTAGTTTACCTAACACAGGGAAAACTCTACCCGGACTTCGTCGGCATCGAGATGGGCGTGGCTGAAAAACTTGCCATAAAAGCCCTCATCCGCGCCTCAGGCGGCAGCGAAAGCGCAATCCAAGCGGAACTGCAGAAAAGCGGAGACATCGGCGAAACCGCAGAAAAACAGCTCTCAAAACGCAAGCAATCAACTTTCTTCACCAAAACACTCACTGTGCAGCGCGTCTACGAAACACTGGACAAACTCGCTAAGACGACTGGTTCGGGCGCGGTAGACACGAAGATGGCGCTCCTCTCAGGTTTGCTCACAGATGCATCGCCCAAAGAAGCCAAATGGCTCATCCGAACCGTGACAGGCAACCTGCGCCTCGGCATCGCTGACATGACTGTACTTGACGCCTTAGCCATCGCTTATGGTGGCGGTAAAGAAGCTCGAGAAAAAATCGAACGTGCCTACAACATTTCCTCGGATTTAGGACGGGTCGCCAGCGTAGTGGCTGAAAAAGGTTTAGAAGGCATCGAAAAATTCCAAGTAATGTTCGGGGAACCCATACGTCCCATGCTAGCTGAACGCTTAGGTGCCCCTGAGGAGATACTGGAAAAATTCGGCGGCAAATGTGTAGCCGAATACAAATACGACGGTGAGCGCGTTCAAGCGCACAAAAGTGGGGACAAAGTGGTCCTTTTTTCTCGGAGGCTGGAGAACATTTCAGACCAGTACCCCGATGCTGTTGAGTTAATTCGCACTCAGGTTGACGCAAAAGAAGCTATACTTGAAGCTGAATGCGTCGCTATGGATTTAGAGTCAGGCGACATGCGTCCCTTCCAAGAACTCATGCATCGCAGACGCAAATACGGCGTCGCAGAAGCCATAGCTCAATATCCAATTTCTCTGTTTTCTTTCGATGCACTCTACGTCGACGGCAAAGACCTAACACAGGAACCCTTTCCGCAAAGGCGGAAAACTCTTGAAAAAATCATAAAACCAAACGACCGCCTAAAACCCGCCACCCAAAAACTCGTCAAGAACCCCAAGGAATTGGAGGATTTCTTTGAGGAAGCCATAGAAGACGGCTGTGAGGGCGTGATGTGTAAATCCGTTGGCAAAGAATCCGTCTACCAAGCAGGCAACAGAGGCTGGTTGTGGATAAAGTACAAGCGCGACTACAAGAGCGAAATGACCGACACCGTTGATTTGGTTGTGGTGGGTGCTTTTCATGGGCGGGGAAAACGCGTCGGCGCATATGGTGCGCTACTTTTGGCAACTTATAACCCTGAATCTGACACGTTTGAGACGGTTACCAAATGTGGCACAGGTTTCACCGATAAAGACCTTGCAACCCTCCACGAAATGCTCCAGAAACATGTTGTTCCACGCAAAAACAGTCGCGTCCAATCTACATTGGAGGCAGATGTGTGGTTTGAGCCTGCGGTGGTGTTGGAGATTTTGGGTGCAGAAGTCACCTTGAGCCCTATTCACATGGCGGCTATGGATTCCGTACGAAAAGGCAGCGGCATGGCTATTCGTTTTCCGCGATTCACGGGCAAATACCGCACTGACAAAAGCCCAACGGACGCTACCACGTCAAAGGAAATCGTGGAAATGTACAATGCGCAACTCAAAAAAATCGGTGAATTGCCCGCATAACAAAAGCTAAAACAGATAAAGCCCAAGTACGCATTGTAGTGCGGGTGCAATTGTTTGGCTCAAGACCCTGAAAAAATGAAGTCCATGATTGCTTTCAAAAAAAGGCTCGAAGACCAGCTTGAAAGGCTCAACGCGGAAGTTAAAGAAGTTCAGGCAACGCTGGACACTGTTAACACTATTTTGCTCGAGAAAGGTTTCAAGCGAGGCGACATAAAAGAAGTCACCACAGCCCCGCCTGCGTCAATGCCTAAAGAAGTGGTCTTGCCCAAATCGGCCGCTGAGCAACCCAAACCCACACAAGCGCCAGCACCACCCGCAACTCCAGCGGAACAGGAAACCGTCATACCCCTAAAAACCATGACAGACGAAGCACTCGCATTGATGTATTTTGATAAACAAACCATCCATGTTATGCCTGACGAAAGCAAAAACTTCAACGTCAACACGCCTCCGTTCACCAATTTCTTGGTGGAAAAAGTCTTTGCAAAGATGCAGGAAAAAGACAAAGAACTCGTCCGCCTCGGACAACTCACCCCTGACAAAATGTTCAGCTACAACATCGTCCGCGAAGGCGACTTAATACGAGAAATCATCATCAAAAACGTCGATGAAGACCGCTTAAAGGAACTCAAATCCAGTGTACGCTGGACGTTTGAGAAGATGTATGAGAAAATGAAAAGCGCCTAAGCGCTTACTGATGTTTAGCTAAAGTGTCGGTTATTCGGTTTTTTGGGCATAAACCGACAAGGCGATCAACTTCCACTCCGTCTTTAAACAAGATCATAGTCGGGATGCTAAAAACCTGAAATTTCTCTGCTGTAACAGGGTTCTCGTCCACGTCAAGTTTGCCCACCAACACTTTGCCGCTGTATTCCTTGGCGATTTCAGCTATTGTGGGTGCTAACGCTCGGCAGGGACCACACCAGTTAGCCCAGAAGTCAACCAAAACAAACTTGTTAGTTTTTAGGGTTTGTTCAAAATTTGAATCAGTTACATGGAAAGGTTCGGTGCTCATCAATTTTTCTCCTCTAAAACCTTACTAAAGTTAAGGGGATGTTTGATATAAACCGTTCGTGCACGCGTGCATACCTGACATCAGCAGTCTCTTCATGCTGAATCGTAATCCCAAATAGTTCAAACTACTTTCAATTATTTTGGCAAAAAGCAAGAAGTGCTGGTGCAATCGCGTAGAACTTGCTTAAGGTTGTGTTTGTACGAAGGGGAGAGGGTTAGGGAACTGTTATAGTTTATTAGGAAGTTTTTAGATTGTTGGTTGCGAAACTGAGTGCGGTAATAGTACAGCTTGGTTAGTACATAGGCTTGCCAAGTCTAGGACCCGGGTTCAAATCCCGGTTACCGCACCATTCGTGCTATTACATTCTGATTCAATTGAGATACCCATTTTTTTCATGGGGGTGATGTTTTGTTGTGTGTTTTTTGTTGATTTGTTGTACAGTTTGTTTTGGGGGTTATTTTTTCCATTTTTTGATGTATGTTTTGATGGTTTTTCGTGTTTTTTGTTGTGTTTGGTTGTGTTTTGTTATGCTTGGGTTATGTGTTAGGGTTTATATGGTTGTGTATTGTTACTCTGTATTCAAGATATGTCCAGTTGTGGACATATTGTATATGCGTCTAACAGCCGAACTGTTGGACAAAAATACACAAAGGAGAAAAAAATCAGACATGTTCAAAGCCAGTTCGCAAAAAGAGG
>JAOZHW010000009.1 GCA_026014685.1 Candidatus Bathyarchaeota archaeon | reverse complement strand
AAGCGGGCCCGGTGGGATTTGAACCCACGATCTCCGGCTCCGAAGGCCGACACCTTAATCCGTGCTAGGCTACGGGCCCACGTCCATGCTTTCTGGATGGACTACTAACATTTCGGTATCTGTCTAATATGGATTATTTGCCTGAAACAGCTAGAATCCATTCTTTCTTGCATTACCACACGTTCTTTTCTCTGCGTAAATAGTGCCTGCCTGTGGTTCGGTTGTAGTTATACTCCTGATAGCCTTCGGCGCCATAGCGACATATTTTTTCGCTGTAGTCGGGGTCGGTTTCACAGATTTCGATGGGTTCCCATTCTTTGTCGCTGCCATAAAGACGCTCAGAGATGGGAGCGTAGACCTTAACGTATTTGTCAGAGTTTTCGCCTAGTAGGTTTGCGACGGCATCCGAGTTGCCTTTAAGATACCGTTCGAGGACCGCTCGCCAATGTCTGTTACTGTAGAAGGTGATTTTGTTGAGTTCTGGTATGCCTAAGCGTTTAGCGGCTCTTTCTCTTGCGCGTCTGAAGTTCTGCCCAGCTGTATCTACACTGCTGTATGTAAAGACAAGGTTTAGGTTTCTTTGCGTTCGGTTTCGGCAGGTAGCGATGTTGCATTGGCGGTTTTTCCATTCTGCTAGCATATCGATGACTTTAACAAAACGGCCTTTTAGTTGGATAGTCCTTGTTCGTCCATGTTTAGCTGGCTTGTTAATAGCGATTGTTTTTCTGGCAAAGTCAATGTCTTTCCACTCGATTCTCAGAGCTTCAATTGGGCGGGCGGCGGTTGCCATTAGCACAAAGCAGAAGACCTGCATTTGAAAGCTAAGTGCAGCGTAGAGCATTTCCATGTGTTGGGTTTGTGGAACGTTGTATTCAGGCGTTTTATATTCAAAGTGAGGTATCTTGACGTCTTCCATGTGAAGGTATTTTTTGACAAAGCTAGTGTAGGCTTTGCAGACGCTGTTCTTGTTACAGTTAGTCCATTTGCTCATTTCTGGGTCGAAGGCTAGTTTGCGTTTGAAATCGTCTGGGTTAAAGAGGTCAACGTTGAATTTGTGGGCTAGCGCTTTTAGTCGGAATATGTATTTGCTGAGGGTTAAGTCGTTTACGATGTGCTCTTTCTGCATGTACTGCTTGTAGTCTGCAATCACCAAGTCTATGTCAGCCTTAACGACGTGTTCAGTTCCAGTTTCCTTTAGTGCTTCTCTCCGCGAAACGCTGATTTGTTCAGACGTTTCGTGTGTCAAGTTTTTCGCCTCTTTGTTTAAGACGCATACTTGGCCATTCTCGATATTAGTGCCCTTCATTTTTAAATTCAACGTCGACGGCAGATAGCTATCTGCAACTTGTTTAGCTCGTTTTAGGTCCTCTGGATCGGAGAAGCGGCGGCCACATGACCGGCAGACATAGCGTTGAATTTTCACGTCAAATTTACTGTGTGTAGCACCGTTTCGGAACACCTTGATGCTGCCGCACTCAGGGCATTGAGCCGTTTTACTGCGTAGATCATGGCTATTCTGTGGTATGGTCGTGGTAACGTCTTGTTAAGGTTCATTTGGAAGCATCTCAGCGTCGACATCGATACCGCGATGGCATGTATCGCTATCAATCCTACTGCCAAATATGCTTGGAGAGGCAGATGCTTTTCCCTGAACCTCAACCTCCACCATAATTTAAGAGGTCTCCTTTTCGTTGGATGCCTGGACTTTGTCCTCTCGATTCCACCTAACAGCTATGTATTGGTCAAATGCATAGACAAGCCGCTCAACAGTCTCTCCTTTTTGTGCACTGTCAACCTCAGCCATCACACGCAGACATCCTCCGATGGCTTTTCCTTGTGCTCGTAATCGTCGAGATGTTCATCCATGATCTGCCATGCTTCTTCTCGGGCAATCCGACGAATCAATTCAACGAGACACGCAGGTACCGCTTTTTTCTCAGCCAATTTTGCCATTCCTCCGTGAGCAGCTCTTTAGGCAAAAACCGAGTTTGCGAATAGTTGCACATTTATAGGGTCGATAGTTCCGAGCCAGCAGATCTCTGATGTAGTAGAGACTTTTCTCAAAGTCATAATCAGTTTGATACTTGAAGAGTTCGGCGGTTTGCCCTGCAGAAAAGCCCTTGTTTAGGAATTCAGTGGCTATCGCGATCCGCATCGCATGCCCAGCAACGCCTGATAAATCAGCACACAATGCCGCGTCAACACAGGGTCTTATTTGCTCATGCCTTGTCGAGTTGTAGCGGTATGCGGGCCGTCGGGTTTGCTGTTGAATTTTGCTTTGGCAGAGTCCGCAAAAATTTTCTGCTAAGCCCTGCTCTTTGAAGAGTGTTATGCTGTTCAGGATTAGACTTTCCCGGTCTGCATTCACGGGTGCGCAGGGTTTGAGGCTTTTTTCGTGAATCGAGTAAGGTACCCTTGCTAGCCGCTTTATGTCACCTAGAACCTGGCGATCCAAGGTTTGAAATGAGAGCCCTTTCAGGAGCAGTTCCTGCGCTGTCTTGTAGAACACTTTTGCGGTTTGGACTGAATCAAAGTGTTCTGTTTTTTGAAGCCAAACGTAGATGTGGTAGCCTTTCGAGCCGCTGAAGCATACAAGCGGTTTAACGCCGTAACTCTCTTGTAGCACCGTAGCAAGCGTGTTCGCTTCTTTCCAAGCGAGACTTAGGTCTGCGCTGTCAAAATCAAAGAACAGCTTCTCAACACAAGAAACCATATTACGCCCGTTGAAGGGTTGAACGCTCATCCAAGCAGGAGCACGGTTCCTCATGCACCAAGCGAGGTATTCTTCGAAAGCTACGGAAGAGGTTAGGAATACACGGTCACCTTTGAAGACTTCTCGTCCATAGGTGCCGGCTTCAAACCATGAACGCCAAAAGACCTGAACCTGCAGTGCGCCTAAGTTTTGGTTAGTCATGGTGTTCCCTCCATTCTGCCCCCGCAAACGTACGCTTGAGCGCATCAAAACAAGGCGTGCATTTGCTTAGAACATCTCCCTGAGGCGTCACCACTTTGTACTCAGCTTTCTTGGTGCATGAAGAGCAATCGCCTGAAGTATCCTGCCAGTACACGAAAAGAGGCTTTAGTTGGGCGTCTGGGTCACGGGAGTCACGCAGGTCACGGTTTTCCTGCACAGTCAAATTGCTGCTTTGGGAAGAAGAAGACAAGCTCCAGCCGCCACTGTTGTCTTCTTTTTCTTCCTGCCCCAAAGTTGAATTGAAAGAAGAAAAAACGCTTCTGCCGCCAAAAAATGCTATTTTTTCTTCTTCTCTTAGAGAAGCCGCAGCTGTGCTGTTTTCTTCATCGCACTTAAAAACCGTGACTCCCGTGACCTCCGTGACCAACCTCTCACCCAGAAGGCTCCGACTTTGAAAAACGCTCCTTGGAACATAGTCTACTATGAACTCTTTTAGCCGCTTCTCTAATCGTTCAGGTTCGAAGAAGATGACTCGATATGATTTGCCACAGTCTTTAATGAATGGAGGCAGCCCGGCGCTGGAGATGTTTAGGCTTTTGATGGCTTTGCGGATTGATTGGCTGCTCCATTTAAAATGCAAAGCCAAATCCGACGTCGTCAGCGGCTTGCATTCCAACCGTTCACGCTCGCCTTGCTCTTCCACTTCTGCTTGGTCTAGGAAATAGTAGGTGTTTGACTGCCAGTGTTTAAAGAGACCTTCGCTGATTTTTTCCCAGAAATAGTTGACCAGTAAGCCGTCCATGCTGTTTGTTTTCTCTTCAATCTTTAGCTTCTGCACTGCCTTAGCCGTCTCCGAGATGGTTTCTCTCAGCGAGGGTTCATAACGTGAAAGCGCCAAGAGCGGAAGCAAACTTGCAATTAAGCGGTGGTCGATTAGCTCATCTATCCAGGAGTCTTTTTTGATGGCTATTTCTTGATGGTACTTCATGCGCAGATAAAGCAACTTGTTTTGAAATGATAGGCCTTCTTTGAGCATTTCGTCAGTCTCTATGACGGGCAAGCGTTTGTCGCTGGCTTCACTGTAGAAGGGCAGGGCGCGGCTTTCGGTGGCGTTGTCGTCAAAGGGTTTGCGCTGCGTCAAAATAGTTAAGCCAAAGTTGGTGAAGGTATCTGTTATCCGCGGATTCTTAGGGTTCTGTCTACTCAGCGGCGTCCCTGTAGCGCGGCAGTTGAGAAAATGCACAAGCTCGCTCTTCTCGTTAGTGTTGGCAAAGTCTGCCTCATCCAAGACTAAGGTGCCTTGCCAGAGGTCTAGTGGCCGGTAGAGGCTTGGGATCCTATATGTGGACATTTCAAAGTAGGGTCTGTAGCTGAGTGTTCTTAGCAGGAAGGCTAAGCGGTTTTTGCCCGACTGGCTGGGTCCTCTTATGGGGATGATAGGCGCGAATTTGCCTGCGCCTGCCGCGTCGTATTGAGGGTTGGTGATGAAGCGGTCGAGGAACCATGAGCCCACGGTTATTCGGGTTAGGAGTCGTATCATGGCGTCTCTGCCGCATGAGTCGTAAGCTCTTTGGGCGTACTCGTCTATCTCGGAGAAGACCTGTTTGAAGGTGGTCATGGTTACGCCTGATGGGAGCAGAACGAGGCCTTTTCTTAGGGCATCATTGTCTACGGGGCAGTAGATGATTTTTCTGCCTTTACCGTCGACTTCGCCTAGGTCTATTTGGGCGGCTTGCTCTACTTTGCCTGTGCCATAGTGGTAGATTAGGTATTGAGGTGGGTCTTTGCGGTTCCAGATTTCCTCAGCTAAAAAATCGCTTGTGGCTATAGTTGGTTTGGGAATTAAAATTATTTTTTCTTGTATGTCTGCTTGGCATTTTGGGCACTTATTGGTGTTGCGTTGTACTGATGCGCCGCAGTTTGGGCATTGGACTTTGTCTGATTGACTGCAACTGAGTTGGGTTTCTGTCATCGGTAAAAGTGTGCTCCTATGTCTTGGGCTTAAGTTTTTGGCGGTAAATCTTGTCCTCTGCATATAGCCAATACGAGTACTGGTAGGCTTCACCGTGATATCGGTCCTTAATTGTTGCGTTACTGTTGCGGAGTATGTTGTAGGCGTTTTGCCACGTGTCGGGTAGGTTGTTTTATTTGTAGGCGACCTCGAACTCGCCGAGTTTGGCGCCCTGTTGCGATTCAAACTTTAAGATGGTAAATGTGGTTTCTTGAACTGCTGCGGTTGCCTTTTGGGCTTCTTTTACTTCCGGCGGAGCTAAAGCGTCTATATACTCGTTCGCGGCTTCAGCTATCATGAGTGAGGCGTCGCGGAGCTTGACTAAAAATTCGACCTGCTTGTTCACGTCTCCTCCTCCGCCTGCCTGTTTTTGGTTAACGGTTTCACCTTGACGCTACCGTTGCTGACGACTTCCACTTGGTCGCCTGCGTTTAGGGCAAAGTATCGCAGCCATGCCTTAGGCAGAATTATGCCCATGCTGGTTTTGCCGATCCTGACGATTTTGCGTTTTTCTTTTTGAGGCATTTTTGTTCACCTTTGTTTGCACAACACTTAAGAGTAAAGTCGGCTGCCAATAGACTGCAAAGGTTCCAGCTTGGAAACTCGAGTGTACGGAGGCATTTCTGTGTCGCATTACGAGAAAGCTGTGTTAGAT
>JAOZHW010000008.1 GCA_026014685.1 Candidatus Bathyarchaeota archaeon | reverse complement strand
CATGACACAACTAAACACAACCCTCAAAGCCGTGCTCGAAGAGAATCAGGCACTAAAGAAAGAAAACTCGGAGCTAAAAAACAAGGAAAGCAAGCCCTAAACTTGCCCTCTCTTCTCTATTTTTATGTCCCAACATGATTTTTTCTTGCAAAGAAGGGCATTAGCTCTTTATACAGCCGCACCACTATTCTAGTAGAGGCGTTTTTTATGGTTCAAGTTGGCGAAAAAGCACCCAACTTCACCCTGCCCGACACCGAAAACCGAGCCCGAACCCTAAAAGAGTTCCTCGCCCAAAAAGCCGTGCTATTTTTCTGCGTGGACGCCTTCACCGCTAACGCCACCAAGGAGCTTTGTCAATTCCGCGACGCCACAAGCAGCCTCATCAACCTCAACGCCCAAATCGTCGGAGTAGACCCCAAAGCACCCGCAGAAAACAAGCAGTTAGCCGAAAAGCACCGTTTGCGTTTTCCAATCTTGAGTGACCAAAAAGGCGAAGTTACCCAAGCATACGGGTTGGATGGGGCTAAGCGGGCGGTGTTTGTGTTGGATGAGGGCGGAGTGGTGGCTTATCGATGGGTTGCCAAAGATGCGGTGGGTGATCCTGATTATGGCGCCATCGCTCAAATCTTGCAGGCTGCCCCAAAACTGCACGCGGAGTTAGTGGTGCCCAGTGTTATTACGGTTTCTAGGCAGGTTGGTAGCGGTGGGGATGAAATCGCTCGGAAAGTGGCCAAACTTTTGGGTTGGGCATATTTTGATAAGACTTTGATGGTGGAGGTGGGACGGGAAGTGGGTGTCTCTGAAGAGGATATTGTGGATTTCTGTGAGGACACCTACAAAGTCCAGACTTTAGTGGACAAGATGCTGCTGCGAAAGAAACCTGCCAAGCAATCCTTCACCATAAAAGACAACGCCCACATAAGAAAAACCCTCGAAGAAGAACACTGCCTAAGCACCATCCAAACCGTCATCAACAACCTCGCAAGCAGAGGCAAAACCGTTATCGTCGGCAGAGGCGGGCAGGCCATACTGAAGCACAAGTTGGGGGTGTTGCATGTGCGGATTGTTGCGCCTAAAACGGTCAGGGTTGAGAGAGTCATGCAAAGCGAAGGGTTAACTCTGCAGGAGGCGCAGAGGCTGGTTGAAGAAAACGACAAAGCCACAGCCGAATACCTGCAGCGGTTCTACAGCATTGACTGGGAAGACCCCGCAAACTACGACATTGTGTTGAGTACATCCAAGATTGATTTTGCGACAGCGGCAAAGATGATAGCCACAGCAGCAACACAAAACACTTCTGCCTAAATGTATTTTAGCATAGGCTATTGGTTAACGTCAGGTGCTTCGGTTTCTTCTATTGACTGCTGTTCTTGTGCATCTTCGCTTTTTTTCTCCGCACTTAGCAGCATATCGATGAGTTTCTTTTGGTCTACTTCCGCTCGCGTTCGCCAATCCAAGAACAGCATGCCCCGCTCGTCTTGGGTGAGATAGCCGTGGCGGATGTAGCGGTCGAGGTTTAGGCTGACTTTCCAGTTGGCGATTTTTTCGCCCAATAGTTTCTCGACGTCTTTGCGGGTGGCTTGGCCTTTTTTGCTGATTATGTAGCTTATGGTTATGGCTAAGCCTGCGAGGTCGTCTATGCGCCAACCCATGAGTTTGTCTTTGGCGGCGACATCGCGTAAGGCTATGAAGAAGCGGGCTTTGTCGAGTTCTTCAACGGTGGGTTTCTCAGGTGTCTTTTCTTCTTCGAAAACGGTTTTGACTTGCATATCTAGCGGCTTCAAATAATCATCCAAAACATCGAGCACTTTGGGGTAATCTGCTCCTAGCGCCTTGTGGAGTTCCCAGCCCTTGACGCCGGGTTTAGCGTGGCGTTTGTAGAAGAGCATATGGGTGGCTTTTTTGACTTTGGCGGCGTAGAGTCCTTTGCGTTTTGCGCTCATGGTTGTTTCCTCTGTTTCCATTTTTGCCAGTCTTCAACGGATACAGCGATGGGAACCGACGTTGACTGCATTGAGAGCGGATCCTCGCGGCGCACGCTGTAGGGTAAGAGGGTGACGGTTTCTTCTAAGCGGTCGATTTCCAACGTTGCATATCCGTAAGTGATCAAGAAGCTGGTTAGGAAGGCGCGTTGCACGGTTTCTTCGTAGGTGTCTGCGCCGATGAAATCCCAATAGCTGATTTTGCCATCCGCTGCGGCTTTCTGTTTGAGTTCAGCCCAGTAGCATTCGAGTTCATCGCCGAATTCTCGGTCGCCTAGGACGCGGGCTTTAACCATCTCTTCGCGGGTGACCGTGCCTATTTCTACGGCGGAGACGTCGATGTCTTTCCATCGTTCCCCCAGAGGAGCCAGCGCCTCCCAATACAGTAGTCCCTGCGCTAGGCTGTTTAGGCTGAGTTGCTCAAACTCCACCAGCGGCGTCCAGGCGGAGGCGAAGACTTCGATGATTCCTTCTTTGCTGGTTTGGCGGATTTTCTCTTCTAAGAGGAACGGGTCAGTGTAGAGTGAGGTGGAGCGCTGCTTTACCCATTCGCTTTGCATTTTGATGACTGAGGCGAGGTGGTGGAGGGCTTCGGCGTCGAGGCGGAGTTCGTCGGGGTGGTTCCAGTGTGGGAAATACTGTTTGACGATGGCGATTATGCCGTCTACGTTTAGGGTGAAGGGGTCGACTTGGCGGCTCTCTATGGCGACGCACATCTCGATTATACGTTGGAGCTGTTCTTTGCCCAGCTTCTTTTCTTCAGCGTGCGGCGTCATTTGGCTACCTCACGGACTACGCTTTTTCCTTCGAGGTTCTGGACGGTTATGACGTTGGCGTCTTGCTGGGCGAAGGTAATTTGGCTAGGTGTGATGACGACGTATTGGGCTGCGGCGTCTTTTATCATGGCGACGAGCACTTTGGCGATCATTTCGCGGTTTTTAGGGTCCATGTGGATGTCGTATTCGTCGACTGCGCGGAAGGGGCTGCGGACATGCTGCTGTAGGGCAAGGAGGAAGCCCATGGTTGCGGTTGTGCGTTCGCCACCGCTCTGTGTGTAAGCGTCTAAGGCGACGGGTTTGCTGCCTTTGAAACCCACATAAATCTCCAGCCCCGCCGTTTCGATGTCTTGGGGGTTGGAAAGTTGCACTTCGCCCGTCGCCAGCGTTTGGCTCATGATGCGTTGATACTCGCTGTTGACGCGGCTAAGTAGGTCCTCCATGACGGCGCGCCAAGCCTGCAGGCGGGTTTTAACTTCCTCAAGCGTTTTTTCGCGGTTTTCGGCGACGAGTTGCGCTTTCTCTTTAAGTTCTAAATACAGTTTTGAGTAGGATTCGTATTGCCGTTCAATCTCCTCCGAAACCGAGGCGAGTGCGGCTAGGTGGCCGTCGGTTTGCCCCATCTCCTCCTGAATCTCGCCTGCGCTTTTGAGGACAACGATGCGTTCGCCTGACTCTTGCGCTTTGGCAAGTGCAGCGTTGAGGTTTTCTTGGGCTTCTTTGATGGCTTTCTCGATTGACTCCTGCTCTTTAGCGGCGCGTTCTCGTTTGAAATCGAGCAGTGCCAAAGCGACACGCCTATCCAGTGCTTGGTTGGAGATTTTATCGGTGGATTCTTCAAGCGTCTGCAGTTTAGCCTGGTTGGCGCCTATCTGGGCGGTGGCTTTCTGGATTTGCTGCTGGGAAACATCGAGCATTTCGCGCAGGGTCTCTGTTCGGAGCAACTTGAACTGGTTGCGGTCTGGGAGTGATTCGAGGATTTCGGCTTCACCCAAAACTTGCTCTATGAGGGCAAGGGTGGATTGATTCTGGGCGATTTTGCGCTCCAAATCCAAACGCTCCTCAAACGCAACCTTGATTTCGCCTCTGAGTTCCCGCTGTTGACTCTGCTGCCCATCTAATTCTGCGATTATGGCTTGGCGTTCGTCTTCGATTTTGCCCAGCGCCTGCTGATTGCGGTTAAAATTCGCTTGCAGCCCCTTGACGATGGCTTCGCGGCGTTCAACCTCAGCCCACGCCAACTCCCTGTCCAGAAAGCGGCGTTTGAGTTGGAGTTGCTTTTTTTCTTGGAACTTCTCGTACTGCTCCCGCCAATAGTTGAGCGTCTGCTCTGCCTGTTCGAGGAGTTTACCGACTGATTCCTCTTGGGTGAGGATGCGGCTGAGTTTAGTTTTGGCTTGTACCACGTTTTCGCGGAACGGTTCCAGCCCAACGGCTTCTTCGACCATGCGTAGTTTGTCGAGGTTGCTTAGTACGGTGAACTGTTCCACCATGTTTTGGTGCATGATGATGAGCATGTTGTCGGGGTCTACGCCGAATTTGCCCAGCAACCGCTCGACGTCTTGTTTGGTGGCGGCGCGGTTTTCGAGTTCGAACCAGTATTTGCCGTCACGGCGCAGTACGCGGGTTAAGAAGAGTTGGTCTTTGTTGTACTTTGGTTCGGGGCGTCGGTTGCCCTGCTTGCTGTTGTCCAGAATTAATGTGACGCGGGCTTGGTCTTGTCCCCAACGGATGAGGTCGCTGAGTTTGCGGCTACGCTCTGTGCTGGTTTGCCCTAAACCCACACTGATGGCCACTAGCAGGGAGGATTTGCCTGCGCCGTTCGGACCCCCGATTACGTTGACGCCCTGTTTGAATGGTACGCGGGCGTATTCGTAGCTCATAAAGTTTTCAACGATAAGTTCCTGAATTAACATTTAGCTTTCTCTTCTCTTAGAACGCAGAACTATGGATGGAGGGTATTATTAAAACAATTTGACAAGTTTGTGATTTTTTCTCCAGCGCCGCGAGGAGAATGAATCATTTAGACAGAGGCGGTTTTGTTTAAGAAAACAATCAGAGACAGAATATTTTTGGGCGCAATTCAGTTTTTGAACACCGCTGCGTGGATATACTGCGGTTTTCGCCCTAAACATTTTTATGGACAAACAAACGGATTAGATTGTTATGAAGTTCGCTGAGGTTGCAATTCTGCTCCGAGAAATCGTCGACAGATGTCCAGGGCTGGATGGAGCTACAATCACATTAGTTCCACAGAAAGCTATCTTCCCCCACTATCAGGGTTACCACATCAACATTAAGGCAAACTTTAACAGAGAAAGCATGGGTGGACTCCGCAAAATCGTGGAAGGACATGATTTGATGATGCAGATTAAAGCAGACGCAGTCATCGTCTACGAATCCAGACCCACCTAAACGTATCTGTTTCCTATAGAAACTCTTGCAGAAACCATAGAGAGGATAGACCCCGTTTGTTCCTACACTTTTGTGACCAATGTCGCTAGTGCCGCCTAAACCCCGTCCCCGCCACACAACACCTTCAAGTTTGTTCAACCTGTGGCAGAATGTTTAGCACAAAAAAGAATCAGCCAGCCGCGTGGAAAGGGTGCATCAGAGCCCAAAAAAGAAAAGGGATTTTGAAGGTTAATCCTTCTTCATTACTCTAAAGACGCCCATTACAATAGTCGATAGTCCCACAAAGACAAGGGTAGCTATGAGTAGCCAGTCGATCGAGTTGTTGGGTATGTATTCAACAGCTAGCATGGTTTGTTGATGCTCTTTTTCTTCAGGTTGAGTTGTGCTGCTTGGAGTTGGAGTTGGCGTGGGGGTTGTTGGCGGAGGTGATGCGGTAGGTTGGGATGTGGGGGCAGGTGTTGGCGTGGGTTGAGAGGTAGACGCAGGTGCAGTTGCCGTTGCAGGGGACGGAGTAGGCGTTGGCGTTTGTGTGGGCGCAACTGTTGGAGCTGGTGTAGGTGTGGGTTGGGTGTGGATGATTGGCGCTGTAGCGTTGGGGTCGCCTAAGGCGTATATTTTGCCGTCGAAGGAACCGATGTAGACTACGCCGTTGGCGATTGTGGGCGAGGAGAATATGTAAGCAGCTGTGCGGTAGAGCCAGATTATGGAAGCATCCGAGGCACTTAATGCGTAGAGACAGCCATCGTAGAGACCAACATAAACCACTTTTCCAACGGCTGCAGGAGAGGAATAGACATAGCATGTGAAGCTGCTTGAAATGTTGGGTGAACGGAAAGTCCAACATAAGGTGCCATCGGTTGCGTTTAATGCGTAGACGTTTGCATCGTTAGCAGCAAAATAGACTACTCCATCAGAGACTGCAGGAGAAGTCTGAACCAAACCGCCTGTAGTGAAACGCCAAACCTGATAGCCTGTTGTGGCATTTAGCGCATAGAGGTTGCGGTCGTCAGAGCCAATGTAGACTACACCGTTCACTACTGCGGGGGATGAGTATACTTTTCCGCCAGTTTGATAAGCCCAGATTATACCGCCCGTAACGGCGTTTAAAGCATAGACGTAGCCGCTGCCTGACCCCACGTAAACAATGTTGTTGACGACTGCGGGGGAGGAAAAAACTGTGCCGCCAGTCAGAAAAGACCACATTAAGGCACCGTTGATGGCGTTTAGAGCATAAACGTAGCCGCTGTATGAACCTATGTAAACAACGCCATTCACAACAGCTGGAGACGACTCTATACCGCTGTTGGTTGCGAACCGCCACACCAAAGAACCACTTGTAGCATTCAAAGCATCCACGTAACCGTGACTACCATCCCATAGAACACCAATGTAAACTATCCCACCTGCGATTGCGGGGGAGGATTCGATTTGGCTGCCGCTGAAGTATTGCCAGATTACTTGACCCGTGGTTGCGTTTAATGCGTAAACGTAGCCGTTGTTGGAACCACTATAGAGCACGCCGTCTGAAACTGCTGCGGAGGAACGAATTTTGTCTCCAGTACTAAATTGCCAAAGGTAAGCTGCGTTTGATTGGGTCGAGTTTGAATTGCCTGTGTGTTCTGCATCGTGGCGAAACATTGACCAGTCGCTTGAGGCGGTTGCGGTTGGTGCAAGCTGCGCAACTATGGGGCTTAAAGTTAAGAGGGTAACTGTAACAAAAGCCACTAACCAGGAATGTTTCATCACTTAGTCACCAATAACCTCGGCAGAAGTTTTTAGAATAAAAGACTTGTTGTATAGGTTTGTTGACAAAGCTTAGTCAAGGTTTCTAAACAAACCTCTAAAACCCAAGTTCAGAAAGCGACCTGTATACGGATAGAATTTACATTATCGATGAACAGCAACGGTTCATCGCCTAGTCAGCCGACACTGCGGACTGAACTTAGGTGATGCTTACGTTCTGGATGTCGAAGTAGCGTTTTGCTAAAAATCGCAAACGTTCTGCGTTCTTGCCGTTTTTACCTATTGCGACGCCTTTGTCTTTGGGGTTTACGGTAATGACTGCCATTTTTTTGCCGTCGGTGCGTTCGGATACGCGGATTTCGCGGACTGTAGCGGGTTTGAGGGCGTTTTTCATGAAGGTAACGGGGTCTTCGCTGTATTCGATGATTTCGTGTTTTTTGCCGGTCATGCGTTCGAGGGTGTGGATGTTGCGTCCGCCTTTGCCGATTGCTACGCCTACTTGGCCTTGGTTTACGATGAAGATGGCTCGTTCTTGTTCTTCGTCGATAATGCAGTCTTTCACGCTGGCGCCGCTTATGCTTTCAAAGAGAGCTATGTAGCGCATTTCGTCGCAGGTGATTTTTATGCCAGTTGTCAGTTTTTTTCCTCCATTATTTTATTTTTTTATTGTTGATCGATTATCTTGAGAATTTCTGAGTCCCCTGTTTCGCGGATGCTCATTGCAGAGATAATAAAGAGCTTGCCGCAGACTTCAGCTAAATCCATTGAGCCACCTTTGTAGGTTATCACGGGGACTTTAGAGATTTCTCCATAGTATTCGATTTGTTCTTTTATGTCTTGTGGACAGTTTGAGGCTAATACAATCATTTTAGCCTTGCCTGTTTTGGCGTTCTGCAATGCAACATTGGATCCAAAGGATACCTTACCTGTTTTCACTGCTGACGCTAATGCCTTATCTATGTCTATCATTGTTCTGTTTTTCCTCCATCTTTATCTTGACGTTCGAAAGTTGACATGTAGAGTTCAACTAAGCCTGTGCCGATTGGTATAGACTGCCCAACTATAACGTTTTCTGTCACACCAGCCAAAGGATCGCTTTCTCCCTTGACGGCAGCTTCAACGATGTTGGGAACAGTGATTTCGAATGCGGCGCGCGCGAGCACACTGGCTTTCTTGCCGCTGATGCCGTGGCGACCGATTTGCTGCACATCACCAGTTGTAGTCATCATGTCAGCTACGAGCATAACGTGACGAACATCAACGTCTAAGCCTTGGTCTTCGAGCACACCTTTAGCTTCATGAACCAAAGCGTTGCGTGCCGCTTCGACTCCAAGGGTTTTGGCGATTTCGTGTATGTTGTTTGTAGTTGTGCGGGATGTGTCAACGCCTTCAATTTCCAAAACCTTAGCTAGGTTTGAGCCGTCGGTGCGGATAACCCACTCGCCGCTTTCCTCAGTGACCAAGACGCGTTTGATGTCTGGGACACCTTTCACTTGGAATCCAGGCACTTTGGTGAGCATACGTTTTATTTGTTCGGCTTTCTTGGGTTTAATTTCTACAGTGTTATCAGTGACTGTGACGGTTGCGTTTTGCAGTTCAAGTTTCTCTTTGAGTTCCTCCATGGTTATTGCGCGGTCTTCCATCATTTGCTTGTTAAGTTCGATTATGATTTCTTCGCGCACGGGGTCTTCATAGATGGCTGAAGCCAAGTTCTCAACGGAGGTGTAGATGATGTTGCGGGCTACTTCTACGGCTGCTTCTTTGCTCTTAGCGTGTTCTCCTGTCAAGTAGATAGTCATGATTGGGGTTGAGGGAATTCTGCGTGCATCCACGATTTCGATAAGACGCGGTAAACCTAAGGTGACGTTTTGTTCTTTGACACCTGCATAGTGGAAGGTTCTAAGAGTCATCTGTGTACCAGGTTCACCGATTGACTGGGCTGCGACGATACCGACTGCTTCACCGGGCTCCATAAGCGCGCGTTTGTATTGTTCAGCGGTTACTTTGACGGCTTTCTCTACACCTTTGGTGCTGAGTTTGGTCTTAGTTAAGTTTTGTTTAAGTTGGTTTAGCAGGATAGGTGTGATTTGGTCTTCTACTTCTTTGAGTTGTTTCTTGATGAAGTCAGGAGATGCGGGTTCTGCATTTTTTTCTTCGCCGAGTTTCACTTGCTCGATTAATCGGCTAACGTTGACTGCTTTGCCGTGGTCGCTTTTTGCGGGGTCCACACCGTCTTCGCCATAGCGGAACTGGATGATGTCCCCAGCGCTGTCACGAACTGTACCATCGTACTCCAAGCGGATGTGCTCTAACGCGTTGATGAGACGACGCTGCATGTAACCGCTCTGTTGGGTACGGACGGCTGTGTCGACTAGACCTTCTCTGCCACCCATAGCGTGGAAGAAGAACTCGATTGCGTCAAGACCAGTTTGGTAACTGTTATAGACGAAGCCTCTTGCTCTTGGACGAGGGTCGTTAGGAGTGAAGTGGGGTAATGCGCGTCCTGCGTAGCCTCTAAGGATACGTTTACCTCGGACTGACTGTTGACCAACGCAAGCGGCCATCTGACCAATGTTTAGGCTGGAGCCTCTGGCGCCAGTTCGGGTCATGACGATGCCTGCGTTTTCTAAAGTGAAGTCGTCGTCTGCGATTTTACCTGATTCATCTCTGGCTGTGGAGAGTTCATGCATGACGTAGATTTCGAAAGATTCCTCAAGGGTTTGACCTGGAAGTCGTGGAAGGGTGCCGTTGCGGTAGTTTTCGATGTGTTCGTCGATTTTCTTCTGGGTGCGCTCCATGGTTTTTGCCATGCGGTTTCGTGCTTTGGGTGAGAGGACAAGTTGGTCATAGGTGTAGCTGAATCCTCTTAGTGAAATGAAGGTTTTTAGCATGTGGGTGATGTTGTTTAGGAATTCTCTTCCTGCCTGTGTGCCGTAGTCTTTGATGATTCTGTGAAGCAAGCTTTCAGACTGCTCAGAACCGATTGAGCGGCGGTCAATGATGCCTGAAACCAGTTGCCCATTGCGGACAACTACGTAGGCGTCGTGTTTACATTCTTCTTCTTCACATTTTGTACAGCCTTGGCAGATGTTGGCTTTTAGCACGTAGTTGAGGGTCTTTGGCAAGAACAGACTGAAGATTTGTTTGCCTGACCACATCGGTTGAGGTTCTTTGATTTCAGGTTCAGGTAAGTCGCCTTTGAAGTTGGTTGTGGTTAATATGCGGTCAAGTTGTCCACGTGTGAGGTAGTTGCCTTTCTTGGTGAAGTAGTAAGCACCTGTGATGAAATCTCTGATGGCGCCAATGATGGGCCCGCCGAATCTGGGTGAAAGAATCTGGTCCTGTACCTGCATGAGCAACAGCGATTCGGTACGGGCTTCTTCGCTCTGTGGAACGTGAAGGTTCATTTCGTCGCCGTCGAAGTCTGCGTTGTAGGGTGGGCAGACACAGAGGTGCATACGGAAAGTCTTGTACGGCAGTACACGGACGTAGTGGGCCATGATGGACATGCGGTGAAGTGAGGGCTGGCGGTTGAAGATTGCTATGTCGCCATTTTTGAGGTGGCGCTCAACGATGAAGCCTAATTCGACGGCTTCCGCGATTTTTGTGCGGTCCACGACGAATTCTAATCTGATGCGTTTGCCGTCTGGGCGGATAATGTAGAGTGCACCAGGATACTGCTCGGGGCCGTTAATGACAAGTTTCTTCATTTCCTCTATGTTCCACGAGGTAACTTTCTCTGGAACGCTAAGCCTCATGGCAACGTCGCGTGGAACACCGACCTCGTTTATGTCAAGGTTAGGGTCAGGTGAGATAACGGTACGTGCGCTGAAGTCGACACGTTTGCCGGAGAGGTTGCTTCGGAATCGACCTTCCTTGCCTTTGAGGCGTTGGCTGAGGGTTTTGAGGGCTCTGCCACTGCGGTGACGTGCAGGGGGGATGCCTGAGGCTTCGTTGTTGAAGTAAGTGGTAACGTGATACTGTAAAAGCTCAGAAAGGTCTTGGATGATGAGGGTTGGTGCGCCTGCCTCCATGTTCTCCTTGAGACGCTGGTTAATTCTGATGATGTCTACAAGTTTGTGAGTTAAGTCGTCTTCACTGCGGATACCTGACTCCAACGTGATTGAAGGACGCACATAGACCGGGGGAACAGGCAAAACTTGGAGAACCATCCATTCTGGGCGTGCAACTTTGGGGTTGAAACCCAAAATCTCAAGGTCCTCATCACTGATACGCTCAAGACGTTCACGTATCATGCTTGGTGTGAGGGGCTCGGAGCCTGCTTCGGTTTGTTCTATGAATTTAGTTGGCTTCTCGAAAGTGATTTTGTATTGTGCAGCAGCGCAGTAGGGGCACTGTTTAGCTTTGATGTCAGCCATGATTTCTTTGTAAACTTCATCGGGGATGGTGCCTAAGAGTTCGTTGAAACGCTCGATTCTTTGACGGGCCTTCTTTGAGGCATCTTCGCTTAGCAGGATACGTCCACATGTACGGCAGGTGGATTTGAGCATGTCAAAGATAATTTTTGTGAATTCAATGTGAACTATGGGAACTGCAAGTTCGATGTGGCCGAAGTGTCCAGGGCAGCGGATGGCGGTGTTGCCGCAGGTTTTGCAGCGTTGGCGTGGTTCAAGCGTGCCGAGGCGGCCGTCCATGAGGCCTGCGGTGATGGGTGCGCCGTCTTCGTCGTAGGTGTCTGGGGTTTGGATTTCTACGACGGATTGCTTTCTGAGGTCTTTGGGTGAGATTAGTCCGAATGAGATTTCATCTACTACTTTGTGGATTAATTCTTCCTGTTGTGCCATCTTAGGCCTTCTCCTTTAGTTTAAGTTTGGGTGTGATGCATAGGCTTTGAAGCTCCTGCAACAGAAGCTTGAAAGCGTATGAGACGATAACTGGGGCAATCTTGGCTTTTTCGTCGCATATCTTGCAGACATAGCGCCTCTGCTTCATGTCGAAGAAAGCGATTTGACCGCAGTTCTCGCAGATGTAGAGCGTGTACTTGTCTGACTCCTCCAGCAACCTGTCACGCAGTAGCATCGCAGCGCCGTGTCCGATGAGGCAGTCTCGCTCCATTTCTCCGAAACGCAGACCACCACCTCTAGCGCGGCCTTCTGTTGGCTGCCGTGTGAGCATCTGCACTTGACCGCGAGCGCGAGCGTGGATCTTGTCAGCGACCATGTGGTGCAGCTTCTGGTAGTAGACGATGCCTACGAAGACGTCTGCGACGAATTTCTCGCCTGATGTGCCGTTGTAGAAGACTTCGCTGCCTGTGTGGCTGAATCCGAGTTTGATAAGGTTTTTGCGTACTTCGTCGGGGCCTTCGTTGGTGAAGGGTGTGCCGTCGCCTGGTTTGCCTCTTGCTGCGGCTGCTTTGCCTGAGAGTGACTCGATGAATTGGCCGATGGTCATACGGCTGGGGATAGCGTGGGGGTTGATGATTAGGTCTGGAACCATGCCGTCTTCTGTGAAGGGCAAGTCTTCTTGCGGAACGATTAAGCCGATGACTCCTTTCTGACCGTGACGCGATGCGAATTTGTCTCCGAGTTCGGGGACACGCTGATCGCGAACGCGGACTTTAACGAGTTGGCTGCCTTCGCCGCTTTCAGTGATGAATATGCCGTCAACGATGCCTGTTTCGCTGGGCCGCATGTCGACAGAGGTGTCACGCATGCTGGGGCCTTTAACTTCAAATTCCTTGTATTCTTCCAGGAACCTTGGCGGGCTGATTCTGCCGATTAAAACATCTCCGCCTACGACTTGAGATTCGAGACTGATGATTCCGTCGGGTTCAAGCAAGCGATAGTATTGTTCGCCTCTGTAGCCGCGTGTGCCAGGTTCTGGAACTCTGAATTGATCTTTTAAGCCTCCGAGGTATTGGCGGCATTCAGCTTCATAGATGCGGTAGAAAGTGCTACGAGCTAAACCGCGCTCGATGCTGGCTTTGTTGAATATGATGGCGTCTTCCATGTTGTAGCCTTCAAAGCTCAAGACTGCGACAACACAGTTTTGGCCTGTGGGGCGCTGCTTGTAGCCCATGACGTCCATGTTTTCTGTCTGAACCAAAGGAACCTGTGGGTAGTGGAGGATGTGGCTGCGGGAATCTGTTCGGTTGTGGAAGTTTGTTCCGTAAACGCCCAGGGCCTGTTTGGCCATGGCGGCTTGGTATGAGTTACGTGGTGACTGGTTATGTTCTGGATAAGGAATAGTGGAAGCGCAGATGCCAAGTATAGTGAAGGTGGCGATTTCTGCGTGGGTCGTTTGGGGTGTGATGGCGTCGTAGCTGAGTGCAATGTAGGCGTTTTCTTCTTCTTCAGCGTCAAGGTATTCGATTAAGCCGTTTTTAACGAGGTCTTCCCAAGTCCATTCGCCTAAACCGATTTTTTCGAAGTGCTTGTTTTGCAGTTTAGGGGTACCGTTTTCGACGATGATTAAGGGGCGTCTTACGCGTCCTTCGTCACAGTTGGCATGCACTTCTTCGGTTTCGGTCTGTTGCTTGCTGAAGTAGGTTATGTTAACTTCTGTGGAGATTTCTCCTGAGCGTCGTCTCTGGCGGAAATTCTGCACCATTTCCTGCGGGTTGTTGCAGTATCCGATTATGTTTCCGTCAACGAAAACTTTGGCGCCGTTAACACGAAGCTCGTTTGTGGCTTCATATGCGGGAACGGTGCCCATTTCAAAGAGTAGTTGCTTTATGCGGTCAGGGTTTACACCTACTGCAATGGAGGCGGATAATGCGAGGTTCTTTACGAGACCGCAGTTTGAGCCTTCAGGGGTTTCGTTTGGACAAAGCCTGCCCCAGTGGGTTGGGTGTAAGTCTCTGGCTTCGAAGTTCGGCTGGCTCCTGCTCAGGGGTGATTGGAGTCTTCTTAGGTGGCTAAGGGTTGAGATGTAGTTTGTTCGGTCTAGTAGTTGTGTGATGCCGACTCTGCCTCTGCCCCAGTTGCCAGTTGCCAACGCATGCTGGAATCGCTCAGTGATGATACCGGGGCGGACTGCGGCTGAGACGGTGATGATTGGGCCTTTTACGCCGATGCGTTCAAGTTGGTACTTGATGTCGCGGGTTAAGTTGCGGAATGAAACGCGGAATAAGTCTGCGAGCAGTGGACCACCGAGGCGAAGACGTTTGTTCTTGAAGTGGTCTTTGTCGTCTGGTGTGCGTTTGCCCATTTTAAGTTGGATAACGCGGTATGCCATTTCGCCTAGGAATATGGCTTTTTCTTTGCGGTTTTTGTCGCTTCTGCCAAGGTGTGGGAGGAAGTTTTTGTCTAATGCGGTTTCGGCTTTCTGGAGACGGTACTCTTCAACTTGGCCGTGTGCAACGCGGTTGCCGATGAATAGGATGGCGTCTTGTGGGGTGTCTACACCGATGGCTTTCTCGAATGATGCGCCGAGTTGGCTTTGGATATCGGGGTCTAGGCTGACGGCTTCCGCGATGTCTTTGTCTTTTTCCATGCTGAGTGCACGCATGATGACGACGAATGGAATTTCTGTGGGCACTCCAGGCATGGTGACGTAGATTGCGTCGTCTGATTTGAGTTTAAGTTCGATTCTGGCTCTGAAGCCTACTGTTGTGGAGAAGATTTTAGCTTGATAAACAGGGCTGGTTCCTTTATCATCTATGTCTACGATGACGCGGTTTGGCGCGAGGTCTTCCATAGCTACGATGACACGTTCAGAACCGTTAACGACAAAGTATCCTCCAGGATCATCTGGGTCTTCCCCTGCAGCGATAAGTTCCTCGCGGCTGAGTTGGCTGAGGAAGCAAAGCTTGCTCTTCAGCATAACAGGGATATTACCGATGTAAACTAGCTCGGTGTCCTGTTCGCGACCATCTATGATGGGGGTCATTTCGAGCGCGATGGGTGCAGAGTACGCCAAGTTTCTTAGGCGTGCTTCCATGGGGTAAATTTCATGTTTTGTACCATCTACTTCTGTGGCGTATGGGCCAGTTATGCGGCTTTGTGGGTCAATTACCCAGATTTGGCCGAGTTTAACTTTGTATGGACTCTCAGGTACTTCGATGGGGATTTCGCCGACTTCATCGACGACTTCTTGGAGTCCGTGGTCGATGAATTCGTTGTAACTGTCTAAGTGCTGGCGGACTAGACCTTTTTCTGCGAAGAATGTTTTGAGGAGATTATGAACATCGTCTTTTTGGAATTTTTGTGTGGTTGTCAAACTTTTAGTTCTCCCATAATTTTAGGCTAAAATTAGAATCATTACTATGATTTTTGGTGAGTGGGGTGTTTTTCAATTTTTGAGTTCCTCCGATGCTGGGTGGTCCGGCGTCGAAAAAGGATTCTCCAAACTTTTCTAAGAGCACAAACAGAAGCTGCATAGCTAACTAATAAACCTTATCATTCATATTGATTGATAAGCTAAGGGCTATAAACTTTCCTAGTGTACCCTGTCTAAAAAAACTAGGGCACCAACGCGTTGCACCCCTTAACCCAAAAACAGTCAAACACGTTAGCCCAAAATCTTAAGCGTTCAATAAACGGCTGATGGAAGCAATTTTTAGAACGACAATGCCGAGAAAAAGCGGTTTTTTCTATAGTTGTTGCAGAAAACCCTACATTTCCTGTTTTTGTTGTCACCAAAAAGTCGTTACTGCCGTTGTGGGACTTTTGTGATTATATGTTGGCAGTCCACGTGTAGGGGAACTGTCGGGTACAATGGAGCCTTTAATCCGTAATTGCGGTAAATATTAGATTGAATATCAACTATCCTGTGCTTTCGTCCAGCGATAAGCCTTAAGCAATCCACGTTTTAGTCATAGTTATTGTGGGGCACATAGCATTCTGTTTCACCGATCGAAAGCAAATAGTCACCGTACCCCAACGTGTAGATTTTGCTGATTTCGCCTTTTAGCATCCGTAGCTGCCAACCCAAAGTTGTCCTATAGGAGGGGGGCGAGTTTAGTTCCGAGCAGCAGCGGGTTTTAGCAAAGTCCAGAGTAATCTTTTTTGTAAAGAAATCCCGCAATATTTCCCTGAAATTCTTCTTGCACCAAATGGTCAAGCCGCCCACGTAATCGAAGCCTTCATCGTCTAAACGTTCAAGTATGAAAGGGAGATTCTGCGAGTTTACCGCTAAGGGTATGTCGTTGGAGCTGCTTAACTTCATGGTGTGCCTCAATGCTAAGAGGTACTGTTGTCTTTAAAGCTTAATCTAAACGAGTAAGGTGCGAGGGAACTTCTAGGGGTTGTTTATATCAGAAATATGTATAGGCCGTTTTCCAGCTGGTTAAAGATGGATACAACCGTTAGGACTTTGACTCTACTGCCGCTCCTTGTATGCGCCTCAACTTTAGTGTAATCTCTTCTGGAGTGGGCGGCGCGGCAATGGGGGCAGCCTACACACCCAAAATACGGAAAAGTCCAGCCTAATCCCAGCATCTTCTGATCCATAAGGGGCGCTTTGAAGACGTGTCCACAGTCTGGGCACTTGAGGCGTTTTCCGCGATTTAGCAGTGCGACTGCAAGAACTGGAACGACAATAACAATCAATATGATAACTATGGGGAGTACAATTTCTAATGCTACTGACATGCTTTCACTGCAGATGCACGTGTTAGTGAATATGGATATTTAAAAGTTTAATACGGCTTATGATTAAAAACGGGATAAAATAGCAGGCTTGAGACCCTTTTGACCGCCGGTGTTCGCCAGCGCCTTTTTACCATTACAAAAAATCTTTTAACAGTAATTTTTTTATACTATGTAATGGTAATCGTTTGGTGTGCGAATCATTCAAAGACAAAAAGGCAACAACACCTACTACTATCTACAACATTCCTATCGAAAAGAAGGCAAAGTCCGCACCAAAGAACGCTACCTAGGCAAAAAAATCCCAGACAACATCAAAGAAATAAAACAACAACTCATACAAGAAACAAACCAAAAAGCAGATTTAGCAAAACTGGAAAAAATCAGAAACGCCTTCCAAAAGAAATGGGAAACCCTCCCTGAATCTGCAAAACAACGAGAAATGAAAGAACTCGCCATAGTCTTCACCTATAACACAAACGCAATAGAAGGCTCAACCATAACTCTTGACGAAACACGAGCGATACTGGAAGACCAAATTGCACCCAACAAACCGCTAAAAGACATCCGAGAAACCGAAGCACACGCAAAAGTCTTCCTTGAGATGCTAAAAGCGCCCCAGCAGATTTCCAATGAACTTCTGCTAAAATGGCACAACGAAATATTCAAGGAGACAAAGCAGGATATTGCTGGAAAATTCCGAACGTGGCCTATGAGGGTGGGATCATATTTGCCTCCAGACGCCAATAAAATTGAGCAGTTAATGAAACAATTAATGAGTTTTGTAAATGAATCCTCAATGAACCCCGCTGAAACCGCTATACGAGCACACTACATATTCGAGAAAATTCACCCCTTCGGGGACGGCAACGGTCGAATCGGCAGATTACTAATGAATTACATACTTTGGAAAAATGGGTACCCGATGTTTGTGGTTAAAAACAACAAAAAACAGGCATACTATAAGGCGCTCAATAAGCCCGAAGAAGGCTTCAGAAATTACATGATGCGGCAATATATGGCGGCTTTCGGAAAAATCGACTAAACTAGAATTTTGAGTGAATGTGGCGCGGGATGTGGGGTTTGAACCCACGCGGCCTTTCGACCACAGACTTAGCAGGCCTGCCCCATACCAGGCTTGGGGAATCCCGCCCAAACACAAATCTATTCTAAGCCTGTTTCCGCTGATGCCGGTGTCCAATTTTGGTTGAGCCCGTCTTGTTCAGCTTCTGCAAATTCAGTAGAGCATACTTTAATTAAAGTTTTCCCAGAGCAAACAGGTTCATCAGGAAGACCAAGAGACATAGTGCCCAATGTTGTCAATTCTAACCATAAAGAATCAAGTTTTGGGGCGTTAGCCAAAGTTTATATGCAAAATCTAAAGATTGGGCTCTATGAAGAAAGAAATTGCCCTGATCGCTGGAGCAGTCTTCGTTGTTCTTCTATTTTATCCCTTGACTTGGTTTACAAACATGAATTTTAGTTGGGCTATGATTCTGATGCTGCCTCTGATGGCCATTATTCTTTATAGTATGTATCATGCCGTCAAGCTAGTTATGAACAAAAATCGAAGGAAAGCTGTTATTTTTGTGGGTTTGTTGGTTGGGGCGGTTTTTGTTACGTTCCAGTTTGTTTTGTTTATGATTAGGTTGACTATGCCTGTAATGGCTTAATCTTTCTTAAAATGAAACAAAATCTGCCCTAACAAACTGGACCATTCACTAAAAGTTTTGTTTCCTTACTCTTTGCTTATTATGAACCTGTTTTTACATTTGCCACAATTGTATTCTGAGACGCACCAGAGGTCTGCATTCTGGAATACCTTGACAGGTTTTTCAACATTGCTGTGGCAGTGTGGGCACTCAACCATTTTAAACCAACGTTTCAACGCTCCACTATATTTTATAATATAAATATTTCTACTAGATTTTTGTTTTTAACCACTTAATTGACCATAAATTTTACTAAATATGCAAGTTACCGAACTTATTCAACAAACCCAACAAACACAAATCACCCTGTTCATTGACAGCTAAAAGCGACCTTTTGTTCTTTATATAAGGGAGGGGAGGTACACGCTGAGACGTCGCGTGATTCCAGTCGTTTGCGGATACGGAAGCGTATGCACCCTAATAAGGGGTTTTTTGAGGCTAAACGCAACTGTTTTTTAAGTGTTTTTCTGGTTGGCGTTCTGCGTTTTTTTTTCTCTGCTTTTTTAGGCGGTAAAACTGCCACCGCTTTAAAACAAACGCTGCAACTGACGCCGCAAACAACCCGTTGAATATAACCAGAACCGCAAGGTTTGCGAAATCAGTGCCTGACAAATTAGCGTGCACCACACCCAAAAACAGCGCCACATACATCAAAGCGTGGAACCATCGCCAGTAACGAACCATTTTTCTGCGGAGCAAAACCGCAACAAACGCTACGAAAATCAGAATCAAGGCGGGTCTGCCGCCGAAGAACAAAAAATCGTAGAGAGAATTGAAGTTGGGTACAAACACGGCGGGGTTTAGGAAGCGGATTGCTAAGGCGATGGGGTGCAAGGTTATGAGCACTAAGCCGGCGGCGGCGAAGTAGTGGTGAATGCGTGTGAAGGGTTTTTTGAAGAATAAGGTGACTTCTTTGAGGAACGCTGCCATAATGGTCGCTATGCTAAGGGCGATGAAACCGTTTAGGGCAAACAAACGCACAGCAAGGCTCCAAGGGTTGCTTGAATTCACAGTGTAGGCAACGACGGAGACGGCGACCCCAAACAGCACGATGAGGCTAAAAAAGGCTAGCTCTTTGCGTAGCGACATACCGTAAAATAAGTGGAAAAGAGAATAAAACAGTTTCTAGAAGACAGAAAGTTAAGTCACAGTTAACTTGCCGAATTTACCGACGTTAAGCTGTGTTTCACCCTTAAAGCTGGTCACGTAGCCGTTCTCGATTTTCACCTTGTCACCCACGTTAACCTGCTCAATCTGCTCATTCCAAAGTGTTAACTTTATGCTGCCAGATTCGTCAGCGATCACAGCATCTACGATACGGTAAGTTTCATCTTTGTAGCGCGATTTAACTTCACGCGGGTCACCTTTCTCTACAACTTGGCCTTCCACGTTAACCCGCTTCATTCCATCAGCTAAGTCTTTAATATCTGTCAATTCTGTTCACTTCTAAATATTCGCTTAAACGCTTTTCCTCTTTCAGTGATATAAATCTTGCTAACATACACCGAAGACAAGAAAAAACCAAACAGAAAAGGGGGTGTGGCGGTTAAATTATGCCGATAAAGAGCCACAGTGCCAGAATGGTGGTGCCGACGCTGACTGCTGCGACGGTTATGCATTTCATGTAGGAGAGTTCTGGTTTGAGTTCCTTTACCGCTAAGCCCGTTAATGCTCCAAGCCATACGTAGGAGACAAAGAACATCGCGGTGAGAATGCCTCTGAACACAGCTAAGGATGCGTCGATGTTGGCCAACGCAGCCACCGTTTGGCTAGTTAATGCGCCGATGGTGCTTGGATAGTAAAGTGCCGCAAACGAGTCGTAAACCACACCTAAAGAGGCATCGTAGGGATAGGAAACCGTGGACATAGCGAAAGTGGCAACGATGTTAACTAAGCCACGGATAACCATAACCATCAACGCGAACCCTAAAGCGACAAACAACGGTTTCCAGACCACGGTGCTTTTGAGGCCGCGAAGAATCAAATATACAACTGCACTAAGGATGAGCCATGTGAAGAGGAACTGCAGCGAAAACACTTGTAGGAAGCGGAGCAGGAAACCTGTTGCGTCGTACTGGAGAGGTTGAACGAATTGGCCACGGAAGAACAACGCGCCGATGCGTATAGTGACGTCTGTGTTGTTGGGGTAAGTTAACTCAAGCGTGAGCGAGGTTATGTTGCCCCACTGTGGGTTGCCGCTTTCTGTCCAACCTTTTGCGTCTGGCCCGACTGGGATGGTGAGGTTGCCCCATTGGTTAACTGCTGAAGCGCTGTTTAATGCGTTGGTTAAATCGTAGGTGTAATAGTTCTCATCTGCCAAAGAGTACAGCCGCAGAGTTGCGGTTTGAGGTGTGCTTTGGGGTTCGATGAGTTTTAGGGTTATGGAGAGGTTTTTGAAGCCTGTTTGGCTGCAATCCACGTTTGAGGTGTTGGTTAAGGCTGCCATAACGTTCTTGGTGTTATTGGCTTGTATTTGGAGGCTAAAGTTGCCAAACAGTGGATAGTAACCTAAAGGATTGTTGGGTGCATACTGCAGTTGCCCCACATACACGGTGTTGTTGTAGTAGTCTCCGAAGTAGTTGGTTAACTCTACGCCTGTGCCTGCCATCCAGCTTGTGGCGTTGTTGTTCTGCTGCATTAAACCGGGCAGGGGGGAAGTGGTTTCTAACTCGGTTTTTGTGAATTGGCTGTATTCGTAAGCGATTTGGACGCCGATGAATAAGAGTAAGATTATGATTACGCCCAGATACTTGGGGTTGGTAACGATGTTTTTGAATGCTTTCTTGGGCGCATAGATGATTTGTGCTATATCGGTGAGAATCAAACTTGGTTTTCTCCTGCGCTATTGTGTGAATTACAAGGGATTTATTAAGTGTTTACCAACATTGACCCTGACTGTAGAGTGCGGGTTTGCTTTGTTGCTTTATGGAGTTAGTCTGTCTGTGAAAGCGTTGCATAGCTATGAGATGATGCCTCACGCATGCGTTACGGTTAGTGATGGGTGCCTGTGTATCTTGCTTGACACACGTTTCCCTTCGTTTTCTTTGTTTCTTTTAACATGTACACAATAACTTGTTCAAGTTCAGAATCAAAGTTGAGAGTTCTATAAAAAAAATCCAGAAATCAGATAAATTAAACATTCAAACAATTAAGCTCTCAACATCCTGAGGATACATGCTTTGGCAAAAGTTAAAGAACAGGCATCCCTAAAAAGAGTACTTCGTGGACTAGAAGAGTACGATATTTTTGTTGAAATCGATTGGGCAACCGGTGAAGTCTTGGGTGTAGGCTCATCGAAAAAGGTTTTCAGAACAAAAGTACATGTTAATCCTTAGCGATAGAATTTGCTGGTTTCAGGTTTGTCTTGTCGCTGGAGCAGGATTCAAATGGGGAATCGCCTTTGGTCCACAAATAACCACCCAAACCAACCCATAGAAGTATTCTCAAAACTCCACCAACACTACCAAACCACATACCGCCTCGAATCCATCCAAGGCCCACAAAAACTCGCCCAATACAGCTGTTTTAGCGGATTTCCTGCCACAACAGCAGCAAGAAAACAGCAGCCCAACTAACCTCAACAGTAGTTAAACACCATAAACCCCTCTGCGGATAGGCACACCTATAAAAGAGTGAAAAACAATCATTGCCTATTCAAAAGCGGATAAACATGACTGAACAACCAAACCAGAACAACCAACCCCAACCTCAAAAACTTTTAATCGATAACCCTGAGAATTTTCAGTTCCACGCTGCTTACGTTGTCTATGAAGAAGCGTTCGACAACGCACGTGACAGCCAAGCAAAAGAGGAACTGAACCGAAACATAAAAGACCTCTACGATAACAAAATCGATATGGGCACCTTTTACGGGAATGTTTCGCGTTTTAGAAAGTTAGATGTTCCGCGTCAAGAGCGGTTTTCCATGCAGACTCAGCGCAAAAGAGACTGGCGCAGAAAGGAACAGCGGCAAGACCGTATTAAGCGGCACAAAAAATAGTTATCCTGCTTTTCCATTATTTCATCTATATACCCTCTTTAGCGGTTTTCTTATGGTTCGGATATGGGCTGTTCCCGTTAGCGAACTTGACCGCCAACACCTACTTGGCGAACATGCAGAACTCCACTGTATAGTCGGTGCACTGCTGGGTAAATACAAAGCATACCGCAGTCATCCTGAAACCCGACGCTTCGAAAACCGCGTTGAGCAACTGTACTATAGGCATGCGGATCAAGTGGCAGAATTGCAGAAACGCGGCTACCGCCACAACTCGCCGCTGCCAAACAGCAACAAACCTTATCGCTATTCTGAGGAAGAATACTGTCGAGATCACCAAGAACTTGCCAAAAGGCAGCACAAACGTCCGCTTTAGAGCCTGATTTGGAGGCGTTTTATCTGTTTAAACCTGTTTAAACGTTATAGACGAAATACTTATTTGCAACTCAAATTCAAATGGTTAGCTTAAATATTGTGATAAATCTTGAAAACTATACATGTAGCCGCTTTCGCGCTGAATGCAGCGCTGTACGTTGCTTTAGGAATTTTGGTTTCAACTATTCTTCCATTGAATTTCGGAGGCGTAAGGTTTTGGCCACAAGTAATCGTTCCCGCGGTGTTTGCTGCCGTTTTCGGTCCATGGGTCGGCGGCTTAGGTGCAGCTACGGGTATATTCATAAGCGACATACTGTTAGGTGGGAGTCCACTCCTAAGCTTAATGGCAGGGGTAACTTCAAACTTTTTGGGCTTTTGGTTAGTTGGTTACATAGCTAACAAAAAGTTTGCGCTCAAAAAATCTACAGCAATCTACGGTGGCCTTACAGCTATTTCCGCAGTGGTTGCATTTGTCTACACAAACCTAATTTACGTGGGAATAATCGTTGGCTGCTTCGTTGTCTACTTAGCTGTAGTCCTGAGCAGATCCAAATGGGTTAACTACGAACTCGGCTGCGTAGTAGGTTTACTAGTCGGCAGCCTAATAATAGGCGTCACGGTGCCTGTGTACGCTGTACTTTTCGCTCCGACCTCAACCGCATACCCTGCGTTAACCGCTGCAGGGATTCTTGCACTGTTTACGTGGACTTTTGCAACAGAAATACCTTTTATGCTGGTTCTTGGACCACCCATAATAGGTGCAATTTATAAGGCATTTCCAACACTTAAAAAGAAAAATATCCCAACTTTGCAAAGTGAATCTACGTGAAGAGTGCCAAAGCCTTTGCGCCAGGAGCAATATCGAGCTTTTTTGCCATCCACGACACCGAAAACGGCGCGTCAATCTCCGACTTGGAGCGAGTTGGCGCTATCGGCGGCGGATTTGGACTAGACAAAGGCAGCTACACCACAGTAACCGCGCAAGAAGCAAAAGAAAACCACATCTCCATTCTGATTAACAATGTGGCCTCTCAAGCCAAAACCACACGGCAAGTAATCGAGGCGCTCCTCAAAAAAACAAACAAAAAATACCACCTTACTGTGGAGCATAAAATCGAAGTTCCCATCGGCATGGGTTTCGGAACCAGCGCAGGCGGCGCATTAACCACCGCTTTAGCATTATGCGAGGCGATTGGTTTACCGTTAACCTACAATGAAATCGGTCGAACCGCCCACATATCGGAAATCCAGTGCCTCACAGGTTTAGGCACCGTTAGCTCCTTAACGTTTGGCGGCGGACTCATCCTCGTAACTGAGCCAGGTGCGCCTGGATTCTGCAAAATCGACCGCATACCCTTATCCCCAGAATACATGATTGTGGTTGGGTATTATCCAACACAGATTCCCAAAAAATCCATCTTAACCTCACCCCAAAAAAAGCAAGAAATCAACCGCTACGGCAAAGCTGCTTTAGAAGCTATCCTGGCTGAGCCCAGTTTGGAGAATTTTTTGGATGAATGTTGGCAATTTGCGGAAAAAGCTGGGTTTGCAACTGAAAACGGTCGACATCTCGTCAAGGTTGCAAAGAATGCAGGTGCAGTTGGTGCGGCGCAGAACATGATAGGTGAAGCGGTGCACGCTGTTGTGCATGAAGAGAACGCTTGCGCGGTAGCAGAAGCTTTTAAGCAAACCTTACCCAAAGAACAGGTGATCGTGAGCAAAATCGATTTCCTGGGTCCAAGGCTGATAAAATGAGGCAATTTAAGAAAGTGGCGGTCGGCGGAACCTTTGACAAACTGCACAAGGGGCACAGAGCACTTCTTGGGAAAGCTTTTGAAGTGGGAGAAAAAGTTGTTATCGGCTTAACCTCTGATAGCTTTGTTGCTAAGATGGGTAAACCTCATAAAACCGCATCGTATGATGAACGCCGCAGGGAACTTGAAGCGTACTTGTCAGAGCAAGGATGTTCTGGTTGCGCTGAAATCGTGCCACTAAACGATGCATATGGCTTAACCATTTCTGGGCAGGGTTTTGACGCGTTGGTAGTCAGCCAAGATACCCTAAAGATTGGTTGCGTCATAAACGAGAAACGCCAAAAAGCGGGGCTTGAGCCGCTGCAAATTGTGGTTGTGGATTTGGTTCCCGCTGAAAATCATCATCCTATCTCTACCACAAGAATCCGACGGGGCGAAATCGACCGCAACGGACGCATGATCAAACATTCTGCTTAGATAATTTCGCCTACGACGTTGATGGGTTTGGGAATGAGTGCTGTTAAATCTTCGAGGCGATCACGGTCGATTGTAACCAAAACCACACTTGCTGGACCCGCAGTTTTATTCAAATCTAACCCCTGCACCTCAAAAAGCTTCATTTGCCTGCCCACACCGTAAGCCATCATTTTAGCTTCCGCCGCGATGCCGAACCCGCCTACAGGTGCAATGTCATGTACGTATTTGCGTTGGGTAAGCTGGGTTACATTGCGTAAATCAGCGATTTCGCCTCGGGCTTCTGCGGCTATGACTTCCTGTCCGACTTTGGGTCTGCCAATCGCCACAACTAAGTCACCAGGCATAGTTTTTCCTAGTCGCAGTTCGTTTTCGTTTGCTAAGCCGACCACTGTTAAGCCTGCACCTGTTTGTTTGGTTTGGAAATTGTCCTCAGTGTTCTCCATGAGCACCTGATTTGGGTCTAATCCGATGGTTCGGGCTTCACGTTTTATGCCTTCCACTATCTCGTTCCCTGTGGGTTCTTTCTCAACGCCCAAAGTCACTGAAAGCAGCAAGGGGAATGCGCCTGTGGCGGTTACATCCATAAGAGCAACGCGGGCCAAAAATTTCCCAAGTACACGCCCGTCAACCTTAACCTGATCCCACTCTTTGGGTCCAACGGCGCCGCTTGAGGTGGAACCCGCAACGATGGCGTGTCCTGTGGGCATCTTTAGGACTGAAACGTCACCTCGTCGTGTGTAGGTGATTTGGGCGGGTTTTACTTGGAAGACGATGGGGCGAAGCATGGTGCCTACGTTTTCGGTTAAGTGTAGGTAGATTGTGAGTGCTTGGCGCATGACTTCTGAGCGGGTGAGTTCATGTTTTTTTGCAAGTTTGTCTACGTCTGAGATGACTTTGTCGGGTAAGCGTACGTTAATGATGTCCATGTCTGGTACCGTGTTACGTATGTCTTACTGGCTTGCTTTATGTTTTACCTAAAAAAAGATGTTTAACAAAAAGGGGAGGGGTGGTGGTTTATCGGATGTAGAAGAACCACACGTTAAAGATTGGCAACCTCAGAGTTGGCCAGTACTGCCAAAAGAGGTATCGGAACGTAAACGCCTGCGGTGCTGGTGCCGAGGGGTTTGAGGTTGGGCTTGGGTTTTGTGTGGGACTGTTGGGGGTTGCGGTTGGCGTGGGTTTTGTTGTTGGTGAAGGGGGGGGTGTAGGTTTTTGGGTGGGGGTTGGCGTTGTCGGGGTTGATGTTTGTGGGTTTTGGGGGGTTATTGTTGTTTGGTCAGGTGTTGCGGTTGGTTCGGGGGTCGGTGTCGGCGTCAAGGTTGGGGTTGGCGATTGTGTTGGTGTTGGAGTGGGAGCTGTTGTGGGTGTTGGGGTTGGAGTTGCGGTAGGGGTGGGTGTAGCTGTGGGTGCTGGAGTTGGCGTCGATGTGGCTGTCGGTGAGGGTGTAGGTGTCGCAGTTGGAGATGGCGTCGGTGTGGGTGTCGAGGCTCCATTGTATGCATTGATGAAGGCTTGCCCCATCGTGTTGGGAACATAGCCGTTGCCGTTGCTCAGGATAGTTTCACCTGAGTAAACAGGGCCTAAACCTGCATCGCTTAACCAGTAGTAAGCGCATGCACCGATACCCAAGTCACGTTGTGCCAACAACACGTTTTGCCACCATGTGTAGTCGTTTTGTTTGTTGGCGACTGCTCCAAGGCATGAGCCTTCTTCGTTGATGACTAAGGGTGCGGTGACGCCCATGGTTGCGATGCCTGCTTGCAGTTGCGCTTTAAGACCAGCATAGTCTAGTTTCCAGTACGATGACAGGTCGCTTGGGGCGTGGTAGTAGAGGTGGGTGGTGTAGACGAGGTTGGTTGCTGTTGGGATGGCGGTGGCGATTTGTTTGCACCAGCTGAGGTCGTTGCCGTAACCGTTAGGGAACCAACCCATATGCCACTGCATCATGATGAGGTGGTTTGAGCCTGTTCCTCTAATTGCGTTATACATTGTTGTAAGGTACTGCATATAGCCTGAGGTTATGGGGGCGTTGTCTGCGCCTGGTTGCGGTTCGTTCCATGCTTCAAAGATGGCGTTGGGTTGATCTTTTAGGGTGGTTGCCATGTCTGCCCAGAACCAGTTCCAGAAGCCTAACTCGTTGTTGCCATAGCCCGCATCTTGGAGGAATCTTTGGGCTGCGCTGTCCCAGCCGCTCATCGGCAATCCTTGTGCTCCGACAGAGTTTGTTGTTGCGTATGGGTCTTTGTCAAAGGAGCTTGTGGAAGGCGTAAGCATGTAGGGAACTATGTTGACGTATATTCCGTATTTTGCTGCTTCTGTGCAGAGGGTTTTTAGGTATGCTTTTGTGCTAATCGGCGTGGTTGACGAGGCGTAGCTGGAGCTTTCTTGTGAGGGAGCGATGTTGTCTCTGTACCACCAGCTGGGGTAGATAAAGACGCGGATCATGTTGACGTGCCATTGATTCTGCAACGCGGAGAAAGTTTGGTCCATTACTGTGGTTGGGTTGTAGTTCCATTGGTTTGCCCATGCGTCTCCTTGTCCTTGCCCCCACAAAATCAAGTTAGGGGTAAAGCCTGCGATTCCGACTCCGCGGAGGTACACGACGTTTCCGTTGGAGTCCAGAATGTAGGCGCCTTGTGTGTGGAGTGCGAGTGTGGTTGCTGCCTGCGTTGGCTGAGTTAATGTCGCTGAGAACATGCTGACGATGAACAGGGCGCTTAGAGCTATCACGAGGGGTTTTGCGGTTTTTCTATTCAGAGTTTGCACTGCTTTTCTGAGATTTCTTATCTCCATTTCTCTCTCTTCCTGAATTCAACCCTGCATACGCACGATCTATTTTATTGTTTTTTGAAAACAGCAATACGCTATCTTGTCAAGTTGGATGAGTGCTCTGCAAAGTAGAGTTAACAAGCCTCAACAAAGACAGCCCCTCTTACCGAAAAAGAGGTGTAGGATTGGTTGGAGCAAGCATGGAAACGCAAGCCTAACTGCCCAACTAACGGCACGCCGCCTCTCTTGCGCTACCTCCCCTCCCTTATATAAAGATTCAAGTGCAGGTTGAACTGGTGGCGTATTTAAAACCGTTTGAGTTAAGGTTTGTTCCATGCTATTGCGCGATCATCATGCGATTGGTTTTTATGTTTACGTTTAGCTGTTGGGGTGTCTTTGGTGTTTCAAACTGGCGTTCAAACGAATCTTGCTTGTTAAACCCTCTGGTCGAAAAGGCCTTAGTTTCGCTTTTGACCTTATACCTCTAGGTTTAGAGTACATAGCCTCATCCATCCAAGACGTGGTTGAGGAAGTCCACATCGTGGATTTGGAGTTGGATACAAGAAGCTTCCAAGAATGCCTCAGTTTTTACAATCCTGACTTAGTGGGCATTTCGTTATCTGCAACTGAACATAACCAAACGCTCCGCTTAGCAAAAGCAGCTAAAAATTATGGTGCAACCACCGTCGTAGGAGGATATCACCCCACAAGTGTCCCTGACCTGATGCTTTCCCATCGACAAATCGACGTTGTTGTCCGCGGCGAAGGCGAACAAACCATGCGAGAACTTGTAGCGAAGGGTTCTGCCCAAGAGGTTTTAGGTGTTTCTTACAGGCAGGGTGAGCGGGTAATTCACAATGCTGATAGACCCCGAATTGAAAACTTGGACAGTATCCCCTTTCCTGCGCGTCATCTGCGGCTCTATCCTTACAAGAGCGCCGACCGCACAACCGACTGCGACGTCCTAATAATGGCGAGGGGTTGTCATGGCTTGTGCAGTTTCTGCTGTGAACCCAGCATGAGTGATGGATGTTCACGGTGCCGCTCGCCCGAAAACGTCATGAAAGAAATCCTTGAGATGGCCCAATTCCACGACAATAAACCTGTAAGCGTGATGTTTGCTGACCCCAACTTCATAGGTAACGCGCGGCAGGTTGATCGTCTCTGCGATCTCTTGATGGAGCATGACTTAAACATAGAATTCGGGGCATTAGTCAGAGCGGACATGATGGCAAACAACCCCCGATTAGTAAAAAAGATGTGCCAAGCGGGCATAGTTAAATTCGAAATGGGTATAGAAAGCCCCAACGCGAAGGATTTAGCTTCCACTAAAAAGGGTGTAGCCACCAAATTCCACAAGCAGGCAGTGAAAAACATTCGTGAAAACGGCGGCAGAGCAGGTGGCACCTTCGTCATAGGTCTCCCTGATCAAACCGCGGAAGAAATCAAAACGTTCCCTGTGTACGCTAAAGAAATCGGTTTAACTGCGGCTGCGTTTGGCATCGCGACACCTTTTCCGGGCACAGAATTCTACGCTGAACTCGATGCGCAAGGGTTGATTTTTGAGACTAACTGGGATAACTTTGACGAGATGCACAACGTCTTCAAAGCTAAACACTTAACTAAAAAAGAGATTGAAGAGTTAGCCACCTACTGTATGGCTAAATTCTGGAACTTAGACACGTTTATTGATCATGAATTTGTGTATCAAAAAAGAACTCAGAAAAAGAAGCCTATTGTGGATTTTGTTAAAGAACGTTCCCTAAATCTAGGGTTCATGTCGAACAACGGCAACGAATTGCAAAAAGACAACTTCCACCAACATGTAAAGACGTTCCTAGAAGCATATGTAGACCCACGTGTAGAAGCCTACACCCGCTCAGTGGAAGTCCATGAGGTGCTGGAGGTTTCAAGAGTTCTTCGGCTTATGGGTCCACAAAAACTTCAATGCACCCTAAACCTTGATGAAACCCAAGTCAGTTTCATTTTCAAAACCACTCATGAAAGTGTTGAGTACATACGAGTAACTCATGGAAGAGTGGATGATTCTACGATAAATTTGGATGTAGACCTCAACTGGCTTCTTGAGCCTTCAAATCTGAACCTGCTAAAGACGCCTAAGTATTTGTTCAAGAACAATATGAGCGTCAAGAAACTTTGGAGTACGTTTAGGCTTTTTGTGGCTGTGGGCTCGGAGTTCCTAATTTCCATTATCCCACGAAACGCAAAGTAGTCGAAGCGGTTTTACTGCTGTGGGTCTGCGTAGTTTTGTGAATGGCTATTTGTGTTGGAAAAGAGCAACGGTAAACCAACAAGAGGCAATGAGAGCATCCAGAGGTCCAAGTTGTGGCCCAGAATCCAAGCATACCATTCGTTCCATCCGCCGAAGAATATCCATGTAAGGTAGTTCCAGAGGAAAAACAGTCCGAGGGCGGTAACTATGCCGCCGACGGCTCTGAGGTTAAGCTGTGCCCATTCGGAAGCCGCAATTGATTTCTTAGCAAAATACGCGGTGTAGATAGCTAACGCCAACAATCCAAACACAGCTGATGCAAAGCTTACCATGCTCTCTGGCGAG
The DNA here is from genome assembly GCA_026014685.1 of Candidatus Bathyarchaeota archaeon. Taxonomy (NCBI): domain Archaea; kingdom Thermoproteati; phylum Candidatus Bathyarchaeota; species Candidatus Bathyarchaeota archaeon. Next base: position 171,363 of record JAOZHW010000008.1, on the reverse strand, counting down.
GTAAGCAACCACTCTGTTCCTTTACCCATAACTGTAGTTATCCACATTCCAGTGTTATTCAACCACAGGGTTAAAACGTAGAATATGCCTGCGATTAGTGCCCATTTTATGGCTGGTTTAGCGGGTTTGTGAGGGCTTAGCTTGTAGGCGAGCATAAACATCGCTATGGGTATACCTATAGACCCAACCAAGCAGGGGATGCCTGTGGATAACATGAAGACAACGTTGAAGCCGCGAGCAGTAGGCAGCATGCCCCAGATGCCTGAAGTTAACAATCCAAGCCAATATATGCCCTCTAAGACGATCACTCCTCGTAGCAGCTTGTAGGTTGTGGCTTGGGGTAGCCCTTTTTTGACAAAATAGAGCGTAACTCCTGAAACTGCAAGGATTCCGGCAGCGAAGCGGAAGAGCAGGAAAACGTAGGCTTGGACGTCGGTTATGAATACCCAGGTGGCGGTCTGTGGGTTGTTTGCTCCGATGTATTCCCATTCGCCGATCCATTGGAACATGAATGTTTGATGTAAGGTAAAGAGGAAGTATGTGATTGCTACTATGAGTAAGCCTACTTTTAACGGGGTCACAAATTTTTGTTCTGACAAAACTGCCCAAGCCTCAAGTGTATTTCGTGTTGTACTGTATATTATCCTTGCGGTTCAACGCCCACTTGCTATGGCTACTGTTAAATACCCCTAGCGCCTAAAATACTAACGTAGAAGGGCTTTGTTTGGAGACAACTAATCGGGGCTTGACAAAGTTTTTGTTCGCCGTAGAAGGCGTCGGCGCAGCGTTCGTAGGCATATTCCTAGCCGCGTACATAGGCGGCTTATTCGTGGTGCCGCAAACCACAGTTTTCCACTCTGACCCCATCGTAAGGTTGGCTTTGACGGTTCTGGGCGCGGCCCTGCTGGTGCTCATCTTCGTCGGAGTCGTTCTTGCAGTCGTCAAAAGAAAAAGCTAAATCAATTATTTACAGTCTGCAAGAAATCTTGCTGTGTTAACATTACGCAAAGTCATGGATTGATAGGATTTGTGGCTGATGATTTTGTTTAGGTGACTTTTATTGTAGTTTTCTCGGTCGAGATTCCAAATTACAGCCCCTTTTACATAACGGACATCTATGTACTCTTTTTTAACGGGAAGTTCCTCGATAATCTTTTCATTATCAACCTCCTCAAAGAGATACGCAACATCCGACCTCTGCTTTGAGTCATTCTGCCATCCGCTTGGTATGGCTTTAGCGATCTCCCGCATTTCCTGCTCAGTCTTTACAAGCGTGGGTATGACAAAACCAAATTCTTTTTTCAAGCTAAACTCGATTTCTTCCCGAATCTCTCTCGGTTTTTTATCTGACTCAAAGAGGATATTTCCAGAGTTAATATAAGTCGACGGATTTGAGTACCCCAAAGACACAAAAACCCCGACAAGCCGCTTCATCTCAACTCTAATGTCCTTTTCCAACGTTTATTCCGCGTAAAAGCACAACGTATTTCATGTTAGATGAGTCAAAAGGTGACAGAATTAAAATTTTCGCAAAGTCAAATGGAGAAAGAGTTGCGAGTTGTTGCCTACTTTTGCAGTCACATATGCTTAAGTTCATTTGTTGCCTAGCAACTATTTGACACATCGGGGGAGGTGATCTTTTGAGTGAAGAAAGCGTCGGCGTCCTCACTTTACAGAAGCCTATGCTTGATAACAACACCTACAATTTGATGGAGCAACTCTCGGTTGAAAGCAAAAGCCTTTGGCGAATTAAGAGGAACTACAAGAGCGATTCGGCGATGGATAATGAAATAAGAGAATTTTGGAACTCCGTAGAGCGAGACAAAGAGCAACTGGTGAATATGCTCAGGGAGAAACTTAAGCCGCCTCTAACCCTCGTTGGATACAGGCGCCGCCGTTAGGGTTCGGCGTTTTACTTTTGGCGTTCGCAGATACTGCTCATAAGTGACAGCTGGTAAAGGTTCGGCGTTGGCCGTTTTGGAAAACGTAGACTGTACCGATGGCGTAGAGTTCGCCGTTTGCGCTGACTAACGCAGATTTGGAGGGCACCGCAAAAACAGGTTCTACAAAAGAGAAACGCCTAAGCACGTCGTCTCTGCTGCTTCGATAGTGTGCTTTCATAGCTATGTCGACGAGTCCGAGGCCTGTTACGATTTTGGGTTTTTGGTTGCTTCGACAAGTCGTTAGGCATTTACTGCACAACGCCAGAGCCCCCGCACTGCGCCCAACTATGACGCCGCGGTAACCTTGAAGCTGCCCCTCAAGCGCCGCTTTTTTAATTCGTTCAATCAAAGCGGTGGTTTGTCCACCCGTCAAGTAAACAAGGTCGGCGGTGGAGATTTTTTTAGCTGGGTCTTCAAGGTGGTCGTACTCGGCGAACTCGACTTTTTCTGCACCTAAACTTCTGAAGTAGTCGGTTAGGAGTTTACGTTTTTGGTAGTTGCGGTCAAAACCTGCGTTTGCCCAAGGAAGCACCAAAACAGTTGGGTTTTTGCCTGCATCTGTGAAGGCTTGGGCGTTGATGTGTTGGGCGCTTCGGTGGTGGACGTTTTCGCCGCCGATGAGGTACAGCTTAGGCATGACAAAGAGATGGCTATGGTGGAATTAAAACTGGCCGCCATTAAGACAGTAATTCATACCACACGCTTCAAACTCAACGCCATCCAGAGTGCGTTTACGTGACTGGATTTTTAGCTGTATTCGTAAACAAACGTACCAATCCGCGTGCCGTCTAAGCCTTAAATAGTCTGCTGCTCCACTGGGTTTGAGTGTGGTGTTTTGGAAATTGTTTTCTCCCCCATCGGATACGTAAAAACTGAAGCCGTCGGCGACCAAGTCAAAGATGACGCAGTAATTTCTCAGATTGTACTGCTGCCTGAACTCGTCGAAGGCTTAGAAGGCTTAGCGCAGTTTTCCCATATCTTTGTGCTGTTTCATCTAAACCAAGTCGCCAAAGACTCTGCGATGCCGCTTAAAATTCATCCCAAACGCCGAACCGACCTGCCCCTCACAGGAATATTCGCTACCCGAACCATGATGCGCCCTAACCCCATCGGCTTAACCATCGTTGAAATCCTAAAAGTTGAAGGAAACGTTTTGACTGTTCGAGGCTTAGATGCGTTTGACGGGACGCCTGTTTTAGACATTAAGCCCTACGACCCATGGGAAGCGCCCCAAAACGCCCATGCACCCGTTTGGTGGCGTAAACTCTACGAAACCTAAAGCAATTCGCCGACGCCGTAGCGCTCATCGATGGCTTTAAGCAGGGCTTTGCGAAGCTCCTCGCCTTCTAAGTCGTATGCCCTGATTTTCTCAACCTCAGCAGCCAAAACCTCATCGTGTACTACGTCGCGAAGCCAGTTCTCGAAGTCTCCGCGGTACACGTGAAAGTCAAGCGAGTCGGAGACAACCTGCCGAATCAATCGGTAGAATTCTTCTATAGAGTGTGCACTGAAACCCAGCGGTTTATCCACCGCTACGAAGAACCGAAACTTTTTCTCTTCTGGCACGGTGTCGAGGATTTTTAGAGCGTTTTTTCCCTTCTCAGTTATCGAGAATCCTGCCCCGACTTTATGCAAGAAACCTTCCGCTGCAAGCTGCTGCATTTCTACTATGGCTTGGTTGGGGGTTAGGTCTACATTGTGGGAGAAAGTGGTAAAGTCGATTCTGCTAGTGGCTTCGTTCATGGTTTTTAGGATTCTAAGTTGAGTGTCTTTCAAGAAAGGTTCGCCTCGACACCTAAGAATAGTAAACGGGAAATAAATGTGTTAATGCCCCTTTACATAAAAAATTTTGTTTCTCACGAGGTGTAAAAGAAACGGTTTTGAAGAAAAAATGCTATTACTCAACGTGAGTTTTAGGCCAATGTTGAGATTTGGGTATGTTTTGGGTTCAATGTTGGAAAATCCCTTAATTACAAATCGCCCAAGACGCTTTTGATAGAACCCACGTGTTGGGAGGTGTAAATTTGGAAGCAAACCCACAAACAGAAACCCAAACCGAAAACCCACCCGCATTCGAAGCCCCACCAACTCCGCCACCCCCAGAACCCACTCCAACCATCCAGACCCCGCCAGCTCATCACACCAAAACCAGCTCCCGCCACGGTCTAACCGCAGCCCTCATTGCCGTCCTCTTAGTTACCAGCCTAGTCAGCGCCGCAGCTCTCTATAGCGTCTACAACCTCACCGCAGAAGTCACCGCTCTGCAAAACCAGCTGTCCAGCTTAGCCGCAACCGTCCAAAGCAGCGTCGGCACCACAGCCGTCTCCAACACCCAAACCTCGCTCTCAGCGCTCTACGCCGCAGTCAAAGACTCCGTCGTTACGATAGAGTGCAAGATAACCTACACCTATGCGAGTCCGTGGGGTAGACAAAGCACCGTCACCTCGACAGCGCAAGGCTCAGGCTTCGTCACCCAATACAACGGCAAAATGGTCATAGTCACAAACAACCACGTCATCGAAGACGCATCTAGCATCACTGTCACCTTCGCCGACGGCAACAGCTACACCGCCACCGTCTTAGGCACCGACCCCTCAAACGACCTTGCAGTCCTATCCACCAACGCTCCCACCAGTCAATACCAGCCACTGACAATCGCCAGCAGCAGCCAAGTCCGCGTAGGCGACGCTGTAGTAGCCATCGGTAGCCCATACGGTTTAGCAGGCACCATGACCTCAGGCATAGTAAGCGCATTAGACCGCACCATAACCGTCAGCGGCGACACAGGAGGCAGCTACGACATAAACGGCTTAATCCAGACCAGCGCACCAATCAACTCAGGCAACTCAGGCGGCCCCTTGTTAACCTACAATGGGGAAGTCATCGGCATCACAACCGCCATCGTCAGCGGCTCAGACGGACTCGGATTCGCAGTGACCTCAAACACCATACTACAAGTACTATCCAGCATAGTGTAAGGCACAAAAATCTGCCTTTTTTCTTCAATTTTATATACAGCGACATGTCAGCCCTAAATTTATTAAGTTAAACCGCTCAGTAGATTCGATGATTGTTTATGCCTTACTGTGAGAGTTGTGGATCCCAAGTCAGTCCAACCGCGAAGTTCTGCGGCAACTGCGGCACCGCCCGAACCCAACCAACCCAAAACCAGTCGCAACCCCCAAACAAACCCTCGTCTACGCCGAAGCGAGAACGTCTCAACTATTACTCACCGCCCGACCCCCGCTACGTCACCTCCGCACCTTTGCCAATCGCAGGCGCCAAGCCCCCTGCCTATCAGGCTCCACCCCGACAGGTACAACCTTCACCGGTGTACCAAGCTCCACCCGTATATCAGCAAACTCCAATTCAGCCCCAACCCGCATCTACAGCGGCACCGATGCAACAAAGCGGCGAAGTCACCATCGGCGTCGTCCCCTTCCGACGCATGAAGTCATTGGGTCGTTACGACGCGTTCGCAGCGGTTGTGACCAACCAACGCATGATTTTTGCGCAGTTAACCTCCGAGATGATCTCTGCGGCGGCTCAGCAAGCGCGTGACCAAGCCAAAGCGGAAGGCAAAGGCTTCTTTGGGCAGTGGGCAGATCAACTTAGAAACACCTTTGGCTTCACCAACCGATACCTCACTATGCCCCCAGAGGCGATTCTTAACGAAACACCAGGCAACTTCGCCCTCCTAAACAACACCATAAGCGAGATCAAAGTCCACCTAAAAGGGCAACACCAAAACGATGGTCCACGCGAGTTCGAGGCCGAAATCAAAAGCACACAGGGCACCTACAAGTACCGCTTCAACGAAAACAGCGAGTTAACTGACATCCTAAAGCGAGCGTACGGTGACCGCGTCAAGATGCCGTTTGGCTACTTCTCTAAAACCGTTAACATTAAACTTTAGCCGTTTCTGCGGCTTTTTTCTCTTTTTCTTTGTTTTGGGCATGTATGGGTTTGGCGGTTTGAAATAAAGCTTATATGCTCAGTAACTGAATAAGCGCTATTTAGGGCATGGAGTATGAAGGGCGCAATAGTATTTCTATTAGTGTTCGTTATACTCGTCGTTTTGACTTTGGGCAACGTGGATATACCCCCAGGCAAAGCCATCTACCAAGCGGTACTGCCAGGCACTGAAGCAGCCGCAGGCTACCTCGTCGGAGGCCAAGTCGACGCAGTCACCGCCATCATCGCAGTCTTCAACGGAGTCATCTACGGCTTTATCGCATGGCTCATCTTCACCATACTAATGATGCTGTTCGGCAAGAAAGAAAAGAAAAACAACGTAAACGTCAACGTCACAGTCAACAATAACATGCCAGGCAGCAACTCTCCCCCGCCACCCCCACCACAATAAACGACGAAACCCACAACTTTTTCTTTCTTTTCAAACCAGAAAACGCAGAAACCACTCCGTCGAGTGTTTGGCGACTTCTTCGAGCTTGCCAGGTTCCTCAAAGAGGTGAGTGGCTTCTGGGATGATGACTAGTTTGTTTTGGTTGCGCATTTGGCTCTGTGCTTGTCGGTTTAGTTCTATGACCTGCTCATCCCAGCCGCCCACCAAAAGTAACGTCGGCGCCTTCACCAGCGGCAGATATTTGTCTGCTAAGTCGGGGCGTCCACCGCGCGAAACCACTGCAGCTACCGCCTCAGGCATCCGAGCCGCCGCAATCAGTGCCGCAGCCGCGCCTGTGCTTGCTCCGAAATAGCCCAGTTTCAGGTTCCGTGTAGAAGCATCCTTTCTAAGCCACTCGGTAACGCCCACCAACCGTTCAGAGAGCAAATCTATGTTGAAGCGGTAATGCGCCGTTAACTCGTCCTCTTCTTCCTCCTCTGGCGTCAACAAATCAAACAGCAACGTACCCAAGGCGGCTTTGTTGAAGTTTTTGGCAACGAACTGGTTGCGGGGGCTAAAGCGGCTGCTTCCGCTGCCATGCACAAACACCACCAATCCATGGACTTCAGAGGGCAAATAGAGATTGCCTTCGACAACTTGGGCGTTGCCGACGGGAATTTTGAGTTCCATCTGGGTGTGGGTCATGGCACGGTGGCTCCTTGTTTGGCGGCGTTCTGTCTGCATTTCTTAAGGAGGTCAATAACTTCTTCATCTGTGGTCTGAGAGAAGTCTTGGTAGAATTCCCCGATGGCTTGGAAGTACTCGGGCGTGTAGAGGCACACGACGCGGTCAGCCCTTGTCTTTAGTTCTTCAATCGTGGAGGGCGGTCCCACGGGTATAGCGACGGTTACGCTTTTGGCTCCTTGGTTTTTCACCGAAGCCAAAGCCGCCTTCATCGTAGAGCCAGTGGCAATGCCGTCGTCCACTACGATAACATCTTTGCCCGCTATCTCGCGAGGCTCCATGCCCTGACGGTACACACTCTGCCGCCGATCAATCTCCCGCCTCTGCCGCTCACTCTCCTCAGCAATATATTCTCGGTTGACATCGAGGTAGGCGACGAGGTTGCTATCCAGCACCACTGAACCATCCTCCGCAACTGCACCAATCGCCAACTCGGGATTGTACGGTGCACCCAACTTGCGGGGAACAATCACGTCCAGCGGCATATCCAGCGATTCCGCGATTTGGTAGCCGACGACTACGCCGCCGCGGGGAATCGCCAAAACCACCCCGTTTCTGCTGGCAAATTCTTTTTTGAGCGCTGCGGCTAAGCGTTTGCCTGCATCGACGCGGTCAATAAAAACAGTCACACCCATCAAACTTCCTAAAACTCTACCAAAATTAATGGGCAACTCCGAATATAAAAACAGTACCGCACACGCTTCGACAGGTTTAGTCCAGAAACCTTGACAACCCGTAGTCAAGAAACCTGTACAAGAAGCCTTAAAGCTAAACCCGCCTCAAGCCTATTTGTGGTTTAGATGAAAAAAACCTCCACTTTAGCCCTCATAATCGTCTTATTTGCTTCGGGTTTGATGCTGGTTGAATCTGCCTCTGCTCAGTCAATATCTAAACCGGCTGTTCCACAATTCACTCTCAAGTTCGTAGATGCATCTTACGATGTGCCAACAACATATTCAATGGACCCTTACACAGGAGCAACAGTGGAACACTCAGGTTATCATGTGCAAAACAGAACCATTGAGGTCAGCATTAGAAATCAGCCCTTCACTAAATATCAAAGCAACGGACAGATAATCGATTTCTACTTAAACATCCGAACAAAAGGATCTTATGCAAAAGAGTGGATTCAAATATATAGTCCTAGCAGGGGATTTTTAACTCAGTCGGGCTCTGAATATACCGTCGTGTCTTATTCCCTTGATGATAATGAATTCCCGTTCTGGGATAACATAAACCAGAGCGGTGGTCAGGTTGATTTTCAAGTTCAGGCGCTGATAGGCGCCGTTCACCGAATCCAAAATGGTAGCCAAACAGACCCTCTGCTGATGTTCCCATGGATTTTTGAAGGTCAAACAAGCGAGTGGAGCAACACCCAAACCATAACCATCCCCCAAACCACACCTTCCCCCTCCGTACCCGAACTACCTACCTTTGCACTTATTCCGCTATTGCTAGCTGTGCCTTTGATTGCAGTTTTTGCTCTGCGAAAAAAACCAACACAAAACAGTACTGTGGTGGCTGAATAGAAACGGGAAAAGCCGGTGGGCTACTAATTAGTCTGCTCAAACGGCAACCACACACTAGTCATATACGCAACCAGTTTAGCTGGAGTTGAAGCTCTGCCTAAAACAGTCGCCTTCACAGTAGCCATTCCCACAACAGATTCGTTCCCTGTTCTAATGGTAGTTGTCTGTGCCGTTTTGGTTGCCATTTCTGTCTCAATAGGCTGGCTGCTATTTCGCAAGCGATGTGAAGCTATGCCGTTTGGTAAGGCTTAAATTACGTCTCAACCATAACCCCTTCTCTGAGGAGAAATAGTTGCCTTATTGTCGTCGATGTGGAACCCAACTAGTGGAGGATGCGCGTTTCTGTCACAAATGCGGCACCCCCGCCATCACCTACAACCCCCCACCAGATGCCCCCGCCCCTTCTAAGCCTCTGCCGCCCCTAAGCAAAGACCCCTTCGTGATTGGCGCGGTGGCTTTGGTTGCGATTTTGGTGATTGCAGTGGTTATTGCAGCGGTGTTTGTTGCGCCATTCGCGACGTGGAGCACCAGCAGCTCCTTTGCCGACAGCACCGAAGGCATAAAAACCCTCAACCTCAACTTCGACACCGACGTCGGACGCGTAACGGTTTTCACCAGCAAAATCGGCGACAACAACATCGGCATCTTCATCCAAGGCAACGGTTCACGCGGCATCAGCGGGGGAGAAAACCCCCTAAGCGTCACATTTACAAACCAGACCGCAGGCAACGAGTTATTCGTGGATGTGAAGATGTCGGTGGAGGATGCTTTGTCGGGAACTGCGAATGTGGTTTGCCAAATCTACGTGGACCCCGCCCTAAACTTGAATTTGAATGTGACTTCGACCACGGGGCAAGTTAGTTTCTCCGCCGACAAACCCACAACCATCCAAAGCCTAACCCTGCGCGCCACGACGGGCGAAGTGGAAGCACACCTGCAGAGCAACGTCACCGTCGCAGGAAACCTATCCCTTTCCACTACGACGGGTGCAGTGAATTACCGCATGGCTGAAACCAACGTCGTCGGCAACTGCAGCCTAAACTTGCAGTCCACCACGGGTTCAGTTACCATGGATATAACCCAAACCAGAACCCTACAGGGCAACTTGGAGGTAGAAGCCGAAACCGTCACGGGCTCCATAAACGTAGGCTTAACCATCGACGGCGGCGTAGGCGCAAAAATCACCTCCGACACAAACGCGTTTGGCGACATAAACACCAACCTCAACAACTTTACAGGCAGCAAATCCCCCCTGCAATCCGCCAACTACCCCGCAGCAAGCAACATCGAAATCAACAACCGCGTCACCGGCATCGGAAGCATCTACATAAACGCAAACTACAAAACCCAAACCATCGCCCACTAAACAGGCAAGCATCTAAACCTTTATTGCCCCCTTCAAACCCAATAGAGATTATAGGTGAAATTTTTGGCTCAAACAAAAAAAGTCACACAAGAAGAACTCATAACAAACGACGGCAAAAACGGTAAACCCGCCTGGATAGCCTACCAAGGCAAAGTCTACGACGTGTCGGACAGCAGCTTCTGGATGGAAGGCGAACACATGGGCATGCACAGCGCAGGCAAAGACCTCACCGAAGATTTAGAGATGGCGCCGCACCGCGACGAAAACTTTAGCCGCGTTAAACTCGTCGGCGAACTAGAATAAGCACCGCAGCACAGTGTCGATTCGACGTAAGCCGTCTAACACATTTTTTAATTCCCCCGCAGCCAAGGTGTAGCGTTTCTGGTGGATCAATGCTAAGTTTTGGCTGAAGCCGTCGAAGGCGCCCTTCACGTTTAAGTCGTCGTTCATGTGATTTTCGAAGTCAGCAGCTAATTCTGCACCCATTTTGGGGTCGCCTCTGCTTTGACTCGCGGGCTTGGTGTTCTGCAAATCCGCAACCATGCCGCGGACGGCATCGAGTTTTCGGCTCACATCCAGCAGCCTTTCAAAAGTGAAATTAAGTCGCTCACGGTACGGCGCGTAGATTAAAAAAAACCGCAGTTGTACTCCACTAAAACCCTTGGCCAGCACATCGGTCGTGTAGTAGACGTTGCCGAGGCTCTTAGACATCTTTTTCCCGTTCACGTAGAGGTGGCCGCCGTGCAGCCAGAAACGGGCGAACTGCGTTCCCGAAACCGACTCGGCAATCGCCAAGGTGTAGTCGTGGTGGCGGACCAAGTTGTCTATGCCTCCACATGCGATGTCGATTGTGAAGCCAAGGGTTTTGGTGGCAATTGCGGCGTCTTGGATGTTCCATGCGGGGCGACCGTTGCCGATGGGGGTTTCGTAGCAGACGCCCTCCAAAGCGCAGCCATGCCAGATGATGAAGTCTCCCATGTTCCAAGGCGTGCCAGGATAGGTGTCTTTGTGGAATCGCCGCGGCTTCTTAGGCCACTTAGACATATCCAGATGGGATAGTTTGCCGAAGCCATCGAATTTTAGGGGACGAAAATAGATGTTTTCTGTACCCAAATATTTGTGCCTGTAGGCGTAACCTGATTCGAGGAGTTTAGCGATTAAACCTGCGGCTTGGTCAACAGCATCCGACGCTCTCACTGAATAATCGGGTTTTTTGATACCCAACAACTCGAAGTCCCCAAAGAAAACCGCCTCATTCCGCCCAGACAACTCCTCAACCGAGAGCCCCTCCTTTTTAGCCTGCAAAATCGCCTTATCCTCCACATCAGTCAGCGCCATCGCCCGCGTAACCCTGTAACCCAAATACTCCAAGTACCGCTGCAAGATGTCTTCGAAGAGGAACGTGCGGTAGTTGCCGATGTGGGCGCGTTGGTAGGTGGAGGGGCCGCAGGTGAACATTTTGACGTTTGGGGCTTGGGCGGGTTGGAAGGGCTCCTTTTTTTGGGTAAGAGTGTTGTGGAGGCGCAGCATGGCGACCAGTTAGACGGTGGCTTTTTCTTCTTTGTCTATCATTTCAAGGGTTTGTTTGGCTTCTTCCACGTGCCGTTGGGCTTGGGTTTGGGAGTTGAAGATGTGGCGGACGACGCCTTTTTTGTCGATGATGTAGGTGACTCGACCAGGCATTACGCCCATGCTTTTGGGTACATCGTAGAGTTCACGCACTTTGTTGCCTTCATCTGCCAGCAAAATAAACGGCAACCCATAATGCGTAGCAAACGACTTATGCGACTCCACACTCTGCCCAGATACGCCTAAGACTTCGGCGCCTAAATCCGTCAGCTGTTGGTAGCTGTCGCGGAAGCTGCAGGCTTCTTTGATGCAGCCAGGCGTTTCGTCTTTGGGGTAGAAGTAAAGCACTATGTTCTTTTTGCCAAAGTACTCGCTTAGGGTTACGTTGTCACCCAGCTGGCTGGGTAAAGTGAAGTCTGGGGCTTTATCGCCAACTTTAACAGTCAAAAAATTCACCACAACACAGTGGCGTGGGATGGCTATTATGTTTTTCTAATTCCGCCGAAATATTATAAACCTCTACGTAGTTAGCAGTGGACAGTGAAGCTACGTTGGAAGAAAAAACGCTTAATGTTGGCGGCTGCAAATGCCAAGCCCTCATCCACAAATCAGAGGGTGTTCCGGTGGTGTTTTTCCACGGCTTATCCTACACCATCCACATCTGGGAACGCATAGGCGTCACCGAGCATCTTGTGGAGAAAAAAGTGCCTTTCCTTGCCTTGGACATGCCTTACGGCTTAAAAAGCAACTGCCAACCCAAAACCCGCGACCTCAAAACCAACATAACCTTCGCAGCAGAAGCAATTAAAGCGGTCTTCGGCAACCAAGCCCCAGTCGTAGTCGGCGCCAGCCTAGGCGGCTACATAGCCCTCAACTACGCCGCAACACATCCCGTCAAAGGTCTCTTCCTAATCGCCCCAGCCCACGCGTTTGACAACGACGAGCTTGTGGCAGCTTACAAGGGTTTCAAGTTTCCCGTCCGTATAGTGTGGGGTACACATGACAGCATCATTTCAGGCGAAGAAATGCGCACCTTAGCTGATACGTTGCCTAACGCGAAAATGCTCGTCTACAACGGCGCGGCACACTCGGCGTATCAGGATCAACCTGAATGGTTCAAACGTGACCTGCTCGAACTGTACGCAAACGCAGAGTAGAGGCTACTTGGGTTTTGCCACTATGAGGTAATGGTAGGGGCCTGCTTCCGTTGTGGACTGCACGCGGAAATCTGCCAGCATAAGCATCTCCGCCACCCTTGCTTCGCTGAATCGTATGCGTTCAGGCGGACCGAACTCCATCGGCTGTTTCTTCCAATCCAAATCCACCAGCACCCCTGAAGGCTTCAGCATGGCGTGGGCGTTTTCGAGGACTTTTTGGGGGTCGTCAAAGTCGTGTAGGTCCATGCTGTAGAGCACGAAGTCTACGCATCCCCGACAGAAAACCGCGTCCTCCGCGCGACCCACGGTAGCTTCGATGTTAGTTAATCTCTCGATAGCGGCTTTGTTTTGCAGTTTCGCCACCCTTGTGGGGTCTATGTCTACAGCGTAAACTTTGCCCTCTGAGCCGACTTTTTTGGCTGCCAAAATGCTGAAGAAGCCTTCACCGCAGCCCACATCCACAAAAGTCATCCCCTTTTTAAGCCCGTCGAGTACCGCTTCGGGGTTGTACCATGAACGTCGAGTTTGTTCATCCAAGCTAAATCCGCCATGACAAGCCATACTATGCGCCTTTGGGTGGTGTGCCGAATAGTTCTCGGATTTGTTTCTCATGGGTTTGGCGGGTGGTTAGGGGGTAGATTTCGCGTTCGCATTCGAAGAACATTGGGTCTTGTCCGATGACTCGGCTGAGTTTCTCGTCGGATTCAACGTTGACGATTAACATGCTGCCTTGTTGTCCGATGAGGTGGTAGTAGAGTTCTAATGTTTTTTCTTTTTCCAGTTTTTCAAAGTACTTGAATTGCAAAGGTAAAAGCTTTGACCAACGGTCAAGTGGGATGTCGCGTTTTACTTTTTGTATGACTAAAAACTTCATCTTGATCCCTCAATAGAGCATCACGGTATGGTATAAAAGGGCTTTCTTAGTGGCTAAGCATAAGTGTTCTACAAAACCGTGCAAGCGTCTTGTCCTGTAAAGGTTTATAACACCACAAACTCGTTAGACCCTAGATTCGGGGGATAGTGCCTTGCCTCAAAAAAAGAATACCGATAGCGCCATCCAGTTGCCCTTGGTTGAATGTTTCTGCGGAGAAAAAATCCTGCTTGTCCCAAACGTTAAACAAATGAGCCGCGCCATAGAAGCCCACGCCCAGAGGCACATCAAAAAACTGCTGTTGCCCAAAAAGGAGGCTGAATTGGAAGCGGAACGCGTCCGTGACGACTTAACCGCTAAGGTTTTGCAGAAAGCCTGCGAAGTTTAGATGCTTATTGCTGTTTGTTTTCGCCGCTTTTGCGCATCATGTCGGGGATTCTGCTTGACGCCTTAGACATGGCTTCTTTAACGACATCCATCAATTCCTCATTAACTTCCACTTCTAAGGTGAGTTTGAGGCGTCCTTTCTTTTCTTCAGTCATGGAACCACCTCCCATAACGGCTTAACTGTTTGGGAAAAATGTTGCCTATCAAGTGAACTGCCTGCTTACCCGTTAAATCCAAATCCATCACGACGCGGTAATGGTACCTGCCGAGGCGTTTGGTTCGGGTTTTGTAGTTGCAGACTATGCCTGCTTCTTTGTAGCGGCGCAACTGCTGATTCATAAGCACAGTTATGGCTGTGGGCGCGAGGGGTTCAAAAGCAAACGCTACCTTGAGTAGAACCCGAACAGTACTCGAGATGAGCGATTGCGAAACCGATTCAGTAACCATAAAACCACGCCAGCGCCCTTGCCTGCTATCTTTGCGGCAGAGGCTTGAGACTAGAAGAGGGAGGGAATTTTTTAAGGTTGTGTTGCTGTAACATTCCAACAGCAAAGGCGAAACCTTTGAGCATGGAAGAAATAAACCGCCAAGTCCAAAGTTGCAGAAAATGCCGCCTCTGGCAAGCCGCAAAACACGGCGTCACAGGCGAGGGGCCGCTAGATGCGAGGGTGATGTTTGTGGGGCAGAACCCCGGCGCAGAGGAAGACGAACAGGGCAGACCCTTCGTAGGCAGAGCTGGCAAATACCTAACTAAAACCCTCGCGGAATTCGGCATAAAACGCGAAGAAGTCTACATAACCAACATCGTTAAGCATACGTCGCCGCAGAACCGCAAACCCTACCCCGACGAAGTCGAAGCGTGCCTGCCCTACCTAGTTGAGCAGATCGGCATCATTAAACCAAAAATAATCGTGCTGCTGGGCGCATCTGCCAAGGAAACCCCCCGCCTCGAAGGAATAGAGTATGTAGAGATTATTCATCCCTCCGCTGCCATGCGCTTCACCAAGATGCGCCAGAGGTTTAGAGATCAAATTGCCGAGTTATCTAGGAAAATCTCGTAAATTTAATATCGCCTAAAATTGGTTAATTTTAACAAGGCGAATAGTTTGGATAACAAAGTCGGTTACGCCATACTTGCTTTGTTGCTAATCAACGTAGTCGTGGTTCTTGCTGGATTTGCTTACTTGCAGAGTGAAATCGATTTAATCAATCCACCCAAAACTAACCCCACACAACCAGCAACCGAAGCCTACCCCACGCCTACACCAAAAGCAGCCACTACACCTGCAGCTTCTCCAGCGGCAACCGAAAGCCCCTACAAGTACGTAGTATACGAATGGACTCTAAAACCAGAAAACATCAACAATAAAGATTGGCTGAAAAATTACGGCATCTACAATAGTAGCTTATCATGGCGTGAAAACTACATTGAGAGAATTTCAAGATGCGGGGCATATCCAGAAAACACTCAGGGTTCGCTGGCGTCCTATTACTTTCGGGTTGAGGCTTTTGTAAGCGTTGATTTCAATGAGCAAACAGGCTACACAAAGGCAACCTACACATACTTTAACGGATGCCTCTATGAACTCGAAACTGCTTATGCAGCTTTCAAAGATGGAAGCACCCGCTGGAGCAAAACTTTCATATAACCTACTTCATTGGTTGTCGAAGTACGGTTTTGAGTTTTTCTGGCGCTGTTTTTCTGGGGTCGCCGAGGTAGATTTCGTGGTGTTTGCCGCTTAGCTGGTGCCCTGATGCCTTGATGGCTGCGTGGATTTTCTGGATGTTTGCCGCTTCGGCTGAGTAGGGTCCGATGTGCATTATCTGCGCCGCCTTGCCCTCATGGAACAGTTCAAACCGCACCTTGCCAATCGCGGGCAGATTCTTCTTTTTCACCTGCTCCAGCGCCAGCTTGAAGTCGTCTTGGGTGACGTATTTGGGTTGCATAATCATAGCCGTCCATTTCCACTCATCTTTACGCTCCACACTGAACTGGGTCATGTCATCCATCCACCATAAGCCTTCAAGGGGCATCACGCCGTAATCGACGCCTTTGGCTTTTTTAACAATAAACTTCAGGGCGTACGCGAGGGGGTAGAGGGTTTGCACTGCATCAATATACTCCTTTGAAGATGGCGCGCCTTGACCGTCTATCAAAATGAAATTCATGTCGGGAACTTCTATAAATGAGACCTCTTTGGCTGAGGGGTTGTAGAGTTGTTTGAATTCTTTCTTCAGGTCAATTTTGTCCAAAACTGTTGTGGCTCCATTGGTTTCTTGTTTTTTGGAGATAAAAAATTTTGCTTTTGCAGGTTCAGGCTGATGGCTGTCTGCTTTTTCCCTTATTTGGGTTGGGGTGCGACGTGAGTTTCATTTTGTGTAGCTGTTTTTGTGTTGTACACTTATACTAAACGATGCATTATGTAGTAAGACTTATTATATTAGTTTTGGCTGGTTCAAGTAGTCAACATGATAAACCCCGAAAACGCCCAAAAGGAAGAACCCAAAGAGCCCACACCCCGCCCCTCTTCCTCAAAAACCCGCATTATCATAGTCTCCATTATGCTCATAGTCATTACAGTGGCAACCATCTCCGTAGCAGGCTTGCTAATGAACCCAAACACCCAAACAACAACACCCACACCCACGCCTGGTCCCACCTCAAACATAAACCCAACAGAACCCACCCCAACCCCAACAGCAAACCCAACACAAACCGACAACACAAATGAATCCTCTTCCGACACAACACAAGACGCGACACCCACTCCAACCTCGACGCCAACACCAACACCTGAACCAACAGTGACACCCTCCCCAACCCCAACTCCAACGGCCACCCCAACCCCCTCTCCATCTCCAACGGAGACACCCTCCCCAACGCCATCACCGACACCCACCCCATTAACTTGGACTAGCCAAATAGTTGATGAATCAGGAGAAGTCGGAATCTACCTATCACTAGCCATATATCCAAACGACACTCCCTGCATAAGTTATTACGACTCAACCAACATGGACCTAAAATTTGCCAAATGGACGGGCAGTGAATGGCATCTAGAGACCGTGGATTCCGATGGCAACGTTGGTTGCTTCTCATCTTTAGCAATAGCTTCCAACGGTAATCCCTGCATAAGTTACTATGATTCAACAAATCATTACTTGAAGTTCGCTAACTGGACAGGAACAGAGTGGGAAATTACTGTTGTCGATTCCGATGGTGATGTTGGAAGCTACTCCTCGCTGGCTTTAGACTCCAACGATAACCCCTACATAAGCTACTATGACGAAACTAATGGGCACCTCAAACTTGCAAAGTGGACGGGTTCATCTTGGAGCATCGAAACAGTGGATTCAGCCTTTGATGTAGGTGTCTACTCCTCTCTTGCCATAGACGCAGACAATAACCCCCACATAAGTTACTACGACAAGACAAACGCCGACCTCAAATATGCCAAATGGACTGGAACAAACTGGAACATACAAACAGTTGACACAGCAGGCGACGTCGGTATCTCTTCCTCTTTGGCGCTTGACCACTCTGGAAATCCCTACATAAGCTATCTGGATAACACAAATGGCGACCTAAAACTCGCCAAACTCTCTGGTTCAACATGGAGCACGCAAACGGTTGATTCAGAAAACTTTGTCGGTTGGTATTCTTCGATGGCATTGGATGCTAACGGTAACCCCTGCATAAGTTACTATGAAACAACTGGTGCCCACTTAAAATACGCATACTGGACAGGCTCAGAATGGACAATAGCCACAATCGATTCATCGCCAGCGGTAGGCAGCTATTCCTCGCTTGCCTTGGATTCCAACGGCAACCCACACATAGGTTACCATGACTCCAACAACGCTGATTTACTGTATATCTCAGTTGGATAGCGTCTCTGGATTTTTTACGTTTACTTCTTTTTGCTTAGCCAGAAACTAACAACCAAAAGTGCAACAAACGATGAGCCTTCAATGATCACTCTGGGATGTGTTATCGGGATGTTTAGTGCCTCTATGTTGAGAAGAGTGTAAGTAAGGAACCCTAACGGAACAAGACTGAGCGCCAAGAAAACCAAACCGAGCTTTCGATTTCTCTTCATTAACAAACGTTACCTCTTTTGTGGTTTAACTTTTTCTATGTCGCTTTGAGGTTAATGGCGCCTTTAGTGTAGGGCACAAACTCCCGCACTTGCTCGATGCTAGTTTTGCCTGCTTTTTCCCGTTGCTCTTTTGAAAGCTTCGAAGTCAACGTACGCATAATCATCTGCAGTAACTCTTTGCCCTGATAGTCTCCGGGTTGGATAACAACATAACTTTTAGTTTTAGCTTTCACTGAGTCGACGGGGCCACCGACGAAGGAGACCTCTTCACCAAGCACAACGCCCACGGCCACCCGAAGCGGCGTATTCTTGTACCAATTGCGTTTGCCAACCACAAAAAAAGCTCCATGAGGGATGGATTCGCCGCTTGGGCCGCTCTTGCTGAGTTGGTCAACTTTAACCCAGTAAACGTCTGCTGTGCCTGCGTTCTCGCGCCACGCTCGGGAATAGGATGCCGCCGCCTCCGCCGCCTCTTTGAGCGCGGATTCGCTGACCTGTTTGCCTTCGGTTTTTATAACTACGAAGGGTGAACCCGTGATTTCAGCGTGAAAGACCACATCCTCTTCTTTAGTGTACTTTTTGATGAGGACCTCGTTGCTCACCGTGTCCTTACCCGCAACTACCAAGAAACCGTCGGATGTGGTGAAGTGGCGGAATTTTTCAAACCACTGCTTGTTAGCCATTTCCTCTTTGCGTTTGGCTAGGGCTTCTACGATTTGGGCAGGTTTGAGACTTTTCAGCTCCTCGGCGCGCTTGAGTTCTTCTTCTATTTCTGCGAGTTTCTTCTTTGTCTCATTGAGTGCGGTTTGGGCACCTTGAGCTTTCTCTTTCGCCCGTTTCCCGCGCTCGTAGTACTCGTTGGCAATATCAAAAAGTGACATACGTAAACTGAGGCTGAAGTGGTAGCCGTCGATGCCCAAGTTCACGGCGAGGTTTTTTCCGTCAAACGACTCCACGTAGCTCATGGGAGCTTTGCCTGCTTTTTTAGCAACCATAACCTGCGCGATGATATCCTTCCATTCGTATCCCTGCTGGTTAGCTTTTAGTAGTTGCTCTTGGAAGGTTTGCAATTCTTGGAAATGTGCGTAGATGGTGTCGCCGATTTGCTTGTCTCGTATGGTTCTTTTTTCGTCTTCAGCGATGGATTTCTCTTGTTCCTCCACGATGCGCTTGAGTCGCTGCGCTTCCTGCTTTAATTTGTCCACCTCTACACTGCCCGCTGCTTTCTCAACTGCAGTTACGCGTAGGAAAAACTCGTCGAGTGCAGCGTTGAAGGACTCGAACTTTTGCGTTGGGTAGCCCTCATAGCGTCTAAGAGTTAAAGGCACAACATCGAGGTAGCTGCCTTCTGCATCTTGGATGATGCTGGGCTCAAACTTGCCTTCTTGCACTGGGGTGAGTAAGGTTTGGAGCGCCCCAAAAATCGCGGACGTTTCCTCTGCAGATAGATCTTTGCAGGGTTTACTCTTCTCGATCCCCACTCTAAGCAGTGCCTCTTCAGCGTATACTCCGCCGATGCCCAAAGACCGCGCCAACGTGCGCACCACTTCCCCCTCGCCTGCCTTGAGTATATCTTCGAGTTCAGGCTGGGTAACTTTAAAGGGGTTCTTGCCCAACGCGGGCGGAAACATCAACTCGACGCCTCTGACGATGTCGCGGTCACGCATTTTTTTGAAGGCTAAGGCTTGGATGATGATGTTTTGGGGGTTGGTTAGTATGATGTTGCCGTCGCCGAAGAGTTCCACAACAAACTTGAGCAGCCCAGTCTTGGTTTCGAAGGTTATGGTGACGATTCTTTCGAACTCGTACTGCACGATACTGCGAAGCCACGAGTCTCGAAGGTACTTACGGAGCATCATGCAAAATGGCGGGGGTTCAGATGGGCTTTCCTCGGCGTAGCTGGTGGAGTGGAGGCGTCTGCCTGCTTCCACTACGAGGCGGATTGGGGGTCGGTCGGTTTTGTGCAGTTTGAATATGATGGTTTTTTCGCCGAACTGGTAGATGTTGTTCACTCTTGAATCGGGTATCGTGGTTTGGAGTTCTTTTATTGCGGCGGCTATGTCGAAGCTTGAGAACTCTTTTTTCTTCATGCATCCACCAGTCTTGGCTATATTGTGCTGTCTATAAAATAACCGTTTGCACAGGCTTGCTCTTTTTTGTTGAGTTATGGACAGGGTTGGTGTTTTTTGTTTTACTATTACGATGGGCGACAAGTTTTTAGCAGTGGAACCAAGTCGTGCTTTATATAAGGGAGGGGAGGTCCGCTTTGAGACGTCGCGTGACTCCAGCAGGTCCGGATACGGAAACGTATGCAGATTTATATAAGCGGACTAGAGAAAAAATCGCAGCTGGCCTCCGCCTCAAGCTTCGCGAAAATGAAGTGCTTGTGGAAGTCGCCACAACCAGGCCTCAATTCAATGGCAATCCTGAACCGTTGAAGCAACCTTTTTTGTAGTCTACTGGTTGTTGTATAAATGGGGGTTTTCTGCAACAACTACCAAAGAAAAACAACCCAAAAAAACCGCTAACGCCAGCGCCGAGCGATGGAAACCATTAATACTTGGGCATCTTTTTTAAGTAAGAACCAAATATATCAAGCCAAGGAACAGGTTTACGTATGACTCCAATCGTTCAGCTTTACTGGTTAAGAGTTGCATTAGGCATAACTGCAGGCGCAATCACAGCGGTCATCGCCAAATATGTGTTCGGAGCCGCAATCGACTACACCCCCCTAATCAACAGCATCACCGTCGCGTTGCTCTTCTACTTCATCACATACTACATCCTAAAAGCCGTCTACAAGAACAAGATAGAGAAGCAATCCAAAATTCTCAGCACAGGCATCGGCATGTACTTCTTCAGCTGGCTAATGTTCTTCGTGCTCTTCTACACAGTTATCCAAGTAGTCACAAGCACAGCAGCATAAAAAGAGTGTTTACTACTGTTTTTCTTCCTTCTTAGTTTCTTTTAAGAAATTAGCAATGGTAGCTTGACTTTTATCCGTGCGCAACGTCTCAATTTTCTCTTCCTCTGCCGCTTTTTCAGATGGCGGCGGCGCAATGTTCATCCTTGAAATGATACGCATACAATCCGCCCACGCAGAAAAGTACCCGCGGTCAAAGTCTCCATGCAAACCGTTGCCCATGTGGGCAAGGAACTCTTTTCGGTTATCGTTGAGGGCTACTTTGTCACTGAAATCCAGTTTGGAGAAGAATGCGTAGTCGTCAGATGCGTTTTTCCGGGTAAGGTACATGCCGTAGAGTGCAC
Source organism: Candidatus Bathyarchaeota archaeon (assembly GCA_026014685.1). NCBI lineage: Archaea > Thermoproteati > Candidatus Bathyarchaeota > Candidatus Bathyarchaeota archaeon. The sequence goes on along the minus strand of JAOZHW010000008.1, from coordinate 150,085 downwards.
GGAAGTAGCCTCTGTTCCACTCGGTTTTCTGCATTTTCTGCTTAACCCGCTCCAACTCGCGTTCAGCTTCTGTGAATTGGCGGGCAACTAGGAGCTGGAAATAGCGGGTTACTAAGGCTTGTGCGATCGGCATAGTTAATTTTCATCCTCTGGGGCACACTTTGGGGTAAACACGGCAATATCGGTTTAGGATAAATAAATACCTGATGGCGCCTCCCGCCCCTGCTGAGTTACCATACAGGTTAAAAAAACGACGTTTTTTAACGTCGGGATTTTGTGGCTTTCTCCTCTTCAGAGACATCCTCAATGCCGTTCTCAGTTACTTTGATGATTTCTTCACCTTCAGGCAAATACGGACTAGAAACCAATCTAGCGATGCGTATTGGGCCATGCGAAGCACGACGCAGATAGACGCGGGTGTGGCTTGTGTGGCCAACTATGTTTCCTCCGATGGGGTGAATAGCGTCGCCGAAGAACTGATCTGGTTTAGCCATAACCTGGTTGGTTACAACGGCAACTGCGTTGAATGCACGGGCCAAGGAGACGAGTTTATGCATGTGTTTGTTGAGTTTTTGCTGTCGGGAAGCCAGCATTTCTCTGCCGATGTATTCGCTTCGGAAATGAGCGGTTAAGGAGTCGATTATGATTAGTTTGATGTTGTTTGCTTTGATTATTTCGTCAGCGTTTTCAAGCAGAAACATTTGATGGTCGCTTGTGTACGCCTCAGCGTAAATGATGTTTTTAACTGCCTGTTCTGGGTCTAAGCCTAAAAACTTCGCCATCTGCACGATGCGCTCCAGCCTAAACGTGTTTTCAGTGTCAATGTAGAGAACACCCCCATTTAATCCGCCCCGCTCAGGGGGAAGCTGGACGTTGACGCATAGTTGATGACACATCTGGCTTTTACCGCTGCCGTATTCACCGTAGAATTCAGTTATGGTTTGAGTTTCTAAGCCGCCGGCGAGAATTTTGTCGAGGGCTTTACTGCCTGAGGTGAGGCGCAGTACACTTTTGCGCATCTTGTACAATTCGTCTGCGCGGATAAACGCGATGCCGATGGATGAACGGGCTGCTTCGATTATTTGGAAGGCTTTTTTCTCGCTGACTCCGACGGGTTCAAGTTCGCGGCTGGTTGCCATAGCTAAGGATTCGACGGTGTGGTAGCCGAGTTCACGGAGTTTGCTTGCTGTTGCTGGGCCCACTCCGGGGAGGTCTTCTATGAACTCGTATTTTTTCTTGTTCTCTTCCATCCGTAGCATCTGTTCACTTTTTTCTTCCACCTGGGTGTTATCTTGAGTTTCTTGAACTTCAGGTTGTTTGTCGGTGTCTTCTGACATGTTTTTCACAGCTTTTAGGTTGATGTGTTGGTGGGTGTATTTAAAATCAGCGAATAAAGGTGTTTTTTTGGCAGTGGAGGGGTCATTTGAAGTGAAAAAGTTGGCTTGATTGCCTGTTTTTCGGTCAAACTTTTTAGAGTTTGGAAAAGCTTATATAAAATTAGAGTTAAACACAGTCCTGCCTAAAAATTGGTGAGACAATGGACAAAAAAATGATTTACATTGTTGTCGCGGTTTTAGTTGTCGTGATTGTTGTCGGCGTCGCAGGAGTTATGCTGCTCAATCAGGGCGGAAATGGTGGAACCACCACTCCAACCCCCACACCAACACCGGTCGCGGTTTCAGAAGCTACCGCACTGCAGTTCAGCGTAGATCAAACAACAAACAATGTCTTAGTTGGCTACACATACACATGCAAGAACTTTAACGCCTCAGACGAAATTCTGCGTGTAGATATGTGTCTAGCCGAAGGGAATTATTCCTACATCATCGACTTGGGTGCACAGAAATCCTACGCTTCAATGGATGGCGGCGCAACTTGGACAGCAACAAACTTCGCTGACGATTGCACCAACTATGTCACACCCTTCCACAACATAGTTGACAAGCTAATCGCAAACGGAGACACAAACGCTGACTACACCTACACTGAAAACGGCACTACAAACAAAGTTTACTGCATCGCAGTTAACCCAACAATCGCCGATTCAGTGTTCAAAACAAGCTAAACATCCGCAAAACTGTTGGTTCCTTCCTAACCAACCTCTTCTCCTTTTTTTGAATTTTTTCTGTATCTTGAACCTAAGTTTTCTGGGCATCTTTAACTTCGTAGATTATGTTGCTGCCTGACTTCATGTTTATCTGGTCGATTTCCTGGATCATGCGGTTAACCATCCTGCCCACAACCAAAACAAACACGTTGAGTCCTCGTGAGGCGGCTATGGCTGCGGAGCGGCTAATACCAAACTCAATATCCGTCTCCTTACCTAACTTGGCAAGCACAGCTCTACCGACTGCACCCATGACGCCGATGCGGTCGGGTTTGAATTCGTCGTAGAACGCTTTGACTTTTGTCATGTCGGTTGCGTGAGAGCCGCCTTTGCGTATGCTCGGAAGTTTAACTATGAGGATTTTACCCTGTTTCACATGCATTTTGCCATGTAAGTCTTTTAAGCCCAGGTCTTCGCCGACTTTGGCGTCACTCAGTGCGGTGCCTTTTGCTTGAGCAAGCGGGCTGTCGGTGGGTATGGTGTAGATGACGCCTTCTTTCATGATGAGGCCAACTTCTTGCCCTGCTTTAACTGGTTGAGTGGCTATGGCTGGCCATGCCCGTTCAATTTTTAGGTCCTGTTTGATTTCTGAGACATAGTTTTCTATGTTGCGCATGTCTTCTCGTAGTTTGCTTACGCCTTTTGGTGTTAGGTGGTAGTCTGCGCGTTCAGAGCCTGCTTCGAGGAGGCCTTCTTTGGACAGTTTTTTGAAGTATTTGGAGATGGCTTGGATGGTTATGCCGAGTTTTTCGCTTATGTCTTTTTGTTTGATGTGGGGTTGGTTGCGCATGACTTCGAGGAGGATTTGGAATTTGGTGAATTCGCCTTTGTCTTGGAAAATTAGTCGTTTTGGTGTTTTTGTCATGGCTACCAAGTGGTGTGTGTATAAAACAAAACTTAATAAGGTTTGGGCTGGATAAACCAACCACAAAATAAGGGAAAAACGAGGGAGAAAAAAGTGAAAACAAAAGCAATATTGGCAACAGCGATAATCGCCATACTAGCAGTATCAATAGTTTACATTTATTACTCAACCCAAAATTCAAACCAGCAAACAGGACAAATAACCATAGTTGACGATCAAGGAACCGAAATCATCCTACCTGCTGTTCCCCAGCGAATAGTCTCATTAGCTCCAAGCGTTACGCCAATCCTCTATGAAATTGGAGTAGGCGACAAAGTTGTCGGCTTAACAGAATACGATGACTACCCATACAACTTTACAGCATGGTTCGAAGCAGGCAACATGACTAAAGTCGGCGGTTTCTCTACACCAAGCATGGAAGCAATTGCCTCAGTAAACCCCGACATCATCTTTACAACAAACGTAAACGAAGCATCCATTCCCAACATGCGGCAACTCGGCTACAAAGTAGTCGTGGTGGGTCCCACCAGCATAGAAGGCATCTACAAAACTATCAATCTAATCGGTAAAGCCACAGGGGCAGAAGCAAGTGCCGCTTCATTGGTTGATTCTTTGAAGACGAAAATCAGCGGCATAGAATCAAAAATAGCTGCAGCCCAAATAACGGACAAACCCACTGTTTACTATGAAGTCTGGTACGATTCCTCGGGTGTTATGAGTGCAGGTGCATCTTCGTGGATAAACGATGTCATTAACAAAGCAGGCGGAATAAACATCTTCGCTAACGAAACCCAAGAATACCCAACAACAAGCTCAGAAGTCATAGTCCAAAAGAACCCAGACGTTGTACTCTTGCCGACAGGTATGGGCACTGGTACACCATTCTATGGCAGCGTAGCAGAAGTTAAAGCCCGTCCTGGCTGGAGCGCCATAAACGGCATCAAAAACGACCGCCTATACGTCATAGACCAAGACCTATTCAGTGAGCCAGGTATGAGAGTTGCTGACCAAGTTGAAATAGTCGCCAAATGTCTCTACCCACAACTCTTCACTTCCCCCTAAATTTTTTTAAAGTGACACTATCGTGACAAACAAAGTCGAAACATCATACGAGAAGCGGTCCAAACGGTGGAAACTAACCCTAACAACTTTAGTTCTCGCGTTGTTTGTCACGGTTATTCTTTCATTAAACATCGGTTACGCTCCGATATCCTTCTCAGAAATCCTCGCAGTGTTAGGTAATCAGATTCCTTTAATAAACGGAGGCATAGACCCCAACTCATTTACACCCATTAATCAAGCCATCATCATCGATATTCGCCTCCCACGTATACTGGCAGGTGTGATAATAGGTGCTGGTTTAGCAGCCTCAGGTGTTCTCTATCAGGGAGTTTTTAAAAATCCCATGGCTGACCCATATGTGTTAGGCGTTTCTGCGGGCGCTTCTTTGGGCGCTGGATTAGCTATAGTGTTTGGCGCTGGCTTAAGCTTTGTTGGCTTCCCGATTGTTCCAACAGCAGCTTTCATCGCAGCATTGATTACGATTTTTGTTGTCTACAACATTTCCAGAGTCGGTACGCGGGTTCCAGAAATGACCTTGCTTCTTTCAGGTATCGCTATCACAATTTTCCTCTCAGCCGTATTCCACCTGTTGCAGGTTATAGCCCCCAGCAGTCAACTTCACGCCCTAGTTTACTGGCTCATCGGTGGCATAACAAACGTTACTTGGAGTGCTTGGTGGTCAATTTTCCCATTCATCTTAATCGGCATAATTTTGTCTTACTTCTTTGCTCGCGACTTAAACATGATCGCGTTGGGTGAGGACACGGCGCAGCATTTAGGTGTCAACACCGAGAGGACAAAAAAAATTCTGCTTGCATTAGGTTCGATGATGACCGCTGCAGCAGTATCTATAAGTGGCCTGATTGGTTTTGTTGGGCTGATGATTCCACACATAACGCGTCTCATAATTGGACCCGATCACCGCATTCTTCTGCCTGCTTCAGTGATTGTCGGTGCAATCTTCCTTGTCCTTTGTGATTCTCTGGCAAGAGTAGCAACTGGCGCCGCAGAGTTACCCGTCGGCGTGATAACTGCCATGGCAGGAGGACCATTTTTTATCTTCTTGCTGCGCAGAAAGAAACTAAGCTACCGCATGTAAGTGAAACTGCTATGGTTACCTTAAACGTGAATGGAGTAGAATGCCGTTACGGCTCCACAAAGATACTCTCAGACATAAGTCTAGAAGTCAAACCGGGCGATTTCGTCGGCATTCTGGGACCAAACGGCTCGGGAAAAACTACCCTGCTCAAAAGCATCAGCCGAGTGCTCAAACCACACGGCGGCTCAATACTAATCGATAAAGACGACATCTACGCCCTAAAACCCATCGACGTCGCCAAAAAGATGGCTGTGGTTCCACAGGACAGTACCGTTGGATTCAACTTTTCTGTTATGGATGTGGTTTTGATGGGTCGCAACCCGCATTTGGGTGCTTTTCAGATGGAGTCACCAAAAGATGTTGAAATAGCCCGCAAAGCCATGGAGTTAACCAACACTTGGCACTTGGCAGGTAGATCCATTCATGAACTCAGCGGCGGCGAACGCCAACGAGTTATCATAGCTCGTGCGTTGGCGCAGGAGCCCAAAATTCTGCTCTTAGACGAACCCATGAGTCACCTTGACATAATTAACCAACTCGAAGTCATGGACCTCGTCAAAAGTCTCTGTGTCCAAAACGGCTTAGCAGTCTTGGCGGTAATTCATGACCTAAACATGGCTGCCCGCTACTGCAACACTGTTTTGATGCTTAAAAACGGCACAATCTTTGCAGCAGGCGAAGTAGAAAAAGTCTTAACTAGCGAAAACATTCGCAGCGTCTTCTCCGTGGATGCAATCGTGCGAAAAAACCTTGTAACTAACTCACTCAACATTATTCCCCTTTCACCCAAGAAGGCCTCTGCAGACAAGAAATGCGCTATCCACCTGATTTGCGGAGCAGGTACCGGAACGATGCTGATGAAGACGCTTGTTGATGAGGGTTACTCGGTTACTGCGGGTGTCTTGAACCAGCTGGATTCAGACTTTGAAGCCTGTGAAATGCTTAAAATCCCAGTCGTAGCGGAAGCACCGTTTTCAGCTATAAATGATGAGACGTATTTTGCAAACTTGGAAATGATATGCAACGCGAGTATGGTGGTTTTGACTTCGGTTCCGTTTGGTTTGGGGAACTTGCGGAATTTGGATGCAGCAAAAGAAGCGCTCCAACGCGGCATACCTGTTTATGTTATCGATGAGGTTCCTATCGAAAGCCGCGATTTTACGGGAGGACGTGCGACGGCGCTTATGCGGGATTTGAAGGTGGGCGGCGCAGTTTTTGTTAAGCACCCCTCCGATTTGCCTTCTTTGCTTAATGTTTCGAAGGATAAGTTGGCTGGTTTGCTTGAGCATACTGCTCTTACTGGGCACGTGAAAGACAGCTGATTTCATGTTGAAATCTGCCTATTCAACCTCTTGTTAACTTTGGTTGAACGAAGATTTATACGCCAGTTGGCTGGATTATCCAACAAATAGAGGTTAAACAATGCACATAATGGAAGGCTTCCTCCCCCATCCATGGTGGGAAATCTGGTTCGCAATAGCAATCCCGTTTGTTGCCTTTGGCATATATAAACTCACAAAAATCGCAAAACAAATCCCCGAAGCAAAGCCGCTTCTGGCGCTAATGGGAGCCTTCATCTTCGTGTTATCATCGCTGAAACTACCCTCCGTAACGGGCAGCACCTCACATCCCACTGGAACAGGTTTAGCCGCCGTAATTGTTGGCCCATGGATCACTTCCGTACTTTCAGTAATCGTATTGATTTTCCAAGCTTTACTGCTGGCTCATGGCGGTTTGACCACTCTTGGAGCTAACGTTTTTTCAATGGGTATAGCTGGGCCATTTTTAGCTTATGGAATATGGAAAGTTGCAAAGAGGACAAACCTTCCTTCTTCAGTAGGAATTTTTCTCGCAGCCTTCTTAGGTGACTTGTTTACCTACGTCATTACTTCTGCCCAACTTGCCCTTGCTTTCCCCACCGCAGTAGGCTTCATGGATGCATTCATCAAGTTCGGCGGTATCTTCGCGATAACCCAAATCCCACTAGCCATCGGCGAAGGTATACTGGCAGTCATAATGTTTGACTTCTTGGCCAAATACAAAGGACAACTCTTAGCAGCCATGAAAGTAATCAAACTACCCACAATAAAGCGCAATCAGGAGGAAAAAACGCAATGAACTCAAAATACTACATCGTCCTAATAGTCGCCGTTGTGATTCTCTTCGCGATACCCCTGATAATCTTACCCAACGCTGAATTCGGCGGTGCCGACAGCTCAGCTGAAAACGCAATTTCTGACCAAGGCTACGAACCTTGGTTTACATCGATTTGGGAGCCTCCCAGCGGTGAAATCGAGACCCTGCTTTTCTCTTTACAGGCTGCTATAGGTGCCCTTATTATTGGGTACTTTATTGGTTATGAGCGGGGAAAAAGAGCAAAACTAAAACAGCAGAACCCGGCACCATAGGAAACTTGAGCAGTTGAGTCACCAGCACGATCTATCTGGAGAAATTGACAGGTACGCTTACACGAATGGAATAGCGAAGAATAGCCCAACAACAAAAATCTTCTTTGCACTCTCGTCACTGATTATAAGCGTTTCATCTCCGACCCCGATAATCCCCATAATAATTTTCATAATTAACACCATTTTGCTTTTGTCTATAGCAAAAATTCCAGCCAAGTTTTATTTTCACTTGCTTGAATATCCCACTTTAGCTGTGATTTTAAGTGTTTTAATTATCGCCTTGTTTTTTGGCTTCGGGGAAACGATTGCCCAGATTTCTCTCCCTTGGTTTACTTGGAGCATCTACCAAAACGGCATAACAATGGCGATCACCACTTTCTTCAGAGTTGAAGGGGCCATAACCTGCACTTTCTTTTTAGTTTTAACTACATCAATGACTGACCTCTTTGTAACTTTGAGAAAAATCAAAATCCCCAAAGTGGTCATAGAACTTTCTTTGCTCATCTACCGTTACATCTTTGTCTTCATGGAAGTTTCCTCTAAAATGAACACTGCTCAAAGCCTTAGACTGGGGCACTCCAGCGCTATGAGGCGAATCCGCTCACTAGCTCTACTTGCGGGCAACCTTTTCATCCGAACTCTAGAACAAGGTGAACGAACGTTTACCGCAATGAGCGCCAGAGGCTACGACGGTAACATCAGGTTACTTGAAGAGCTTCCCAGCCCAAAAAAATCAGCCATCATAGCCATAGTTTTGTTTGATGTTGTATTTGCAGTTGTAATCTTTTTATTGCTCTACTTTGGAGTTGTATAGTTGAAATGCTGTTTCGCCTCGAAAACCTCGTGCATCAATACTCAGATGGTACAATCGCCTTAGACAATGTTTCGCTCAGTTTCGAGACTGGCGACAGGATTGCCCTTTTAGGAACCAACGGCTCAGGAAAAACCACGCTCCTAAACCACCTAAACGGCATCCTAAAACCCACTTCTGGGCAAATTTACTATCAAGATCAACCCTTAAAATACGACTCCAAATCGTTGCTTCAACTCAGAAGAAGAGTGGGTTTTGTCTTTCAGGACCCAAACGATCAACTCTTTGCTCCAACCGTAAAACAGGACGTTGCTTTTGGTCCCTTAAACCTTGGGCAACCCCCTGAGCAGGTTAAAAAAGTCGTTGATGATGCGCTGGAAACTGTTGGTATGTTGGAGTTTAAGGAGAAGCCTCCGCATTTTCTCAGTTTGGGCCAAAAAAAACGTGTTGCATTAGCTGGTGTGCTTGCGATGGAGCCTGAAGTCATAATTATGGATGAGCCCACATCTAACCTTGACCCACGAGCCACAAGCGACATTCTGCACTTACTTTTACGTCTTAACAAAGAAAAACGAATCACACTTTTGCTGGCCACGCATGACGTTGACATGGTGCCACTGTTCGCCAACAAACTCTACATCCTCAGCAAAGGAAAACTCGTCTCCGAAGGTGCACCTAAAGACCTCTTCTCCGATGCAGAACTGATACGTAAAGTGAATCTGCGTGCCCCACGATTAACACACCTCTTTGAGGTCCTAAAGAAAGAAGACAACTTGCCCATCGACGAGAAACTACCCCTAACAATCGGGGAAGCAAGAAAAGAAATTCTCCAGCTCTTGGGAACAACAAAATCTGAAAAGTAGGTTGAGCAATGACTGCAATTGAGGCTTCCATAATCGGCGTAATCGTCATCGGGTTGCTACATGGGTTGGAGCCGGGGCACGGCTGGCCTTTAGCGTTGCTTTACTCTGCAAAAACCACCCGACCGATGTTCTACGCGTTTGTGAGTTCAGGCATACTTTCGCTGGCTCATTTCGCCTCTTCTATCGCGGTGGTTTTAATCTACGTAGTAGTTAGTGTGTTCTACGATTTTTCAAGCCCGATTTTAACTTACATCGCGGCCGCTGTACTGATAATTTTAGCAATTAAATTGTTTACCGAAAAAGTACACTCGGACTTGGCGGAGCAGCATGGACACTTCCACGACAACGCCTGCGATTTAACCCACACGCATGAACACGAACACGCAGAGGTTGGCTTACATAATCATGAGCACCTGCACCCTAAACGTCTAAACATGTCGCTTTGGAAGCTTGCGAGCTGCGCCTTTGTTTTGGGCTTTGCGCATGAGGAGGAGTTTGCCCTGTTGGCTTTGGCGGTGGGTGGTGTTAGTCCGTTGTTGTTGATGGTGGCTTATGGGTTGGCGGTGGCTGTGGGCCTTATAGGCGTTACGTTGCTGGGTATGAAGATGTATGAGCGTGTTAAAGACCGCATCAGCCGCTACGAGAAGTACATACCAAAAGTCAGCGGAGTGGTGCTTGTGGTTATGGCGGTCGCTCTGCTTCTCGGTGTCCTGTAACGTTTTTGTTAACAAAATGTTTACAACATGTTTATATCTACTGTTTACATAAATTGTTTACATGAGCGATGTAATTGCGATAAGAGTTCCAAAAGAACTAAAAAAGGAACTTCAACAACTCAACCCCGACTACGCAGAGGATGTGCGGGCGTATCTGGAACAAATGGTAAAAAGGAAAAAACTAGCCAAAGTACTAGCTGAAGTTACTGTGTTTAGGCAAGAGTTATACAAAAAAATCGGTAACACAACACCTTCTGCCGATATAATCAGGGAAGACCGCGACCATGGTCACTGAAGTAGTCGTGGATTCATCAGTTATCATAGCTCTAGTTATCCCCGAGGAACATTCTGATTGGGCTCTAAAAAAAATTTCAGAGCACACTTTTCTTCACATTTTGGATTTTAGTTATTATGAAGTTGCCAACGCCATAAAATGTAAAGCATCGACTGAACTGACCGCTAAAGGGGCTGAAAAAGCGTTCACCAAAGCCCTTGAAATCATGAACCTTTTTGGTGTGCACAGTTTTGGCGAGGTTATCGTTGACGCTATTGCATTAGCGTTGAAATATAATATTGCTGTTTATGATGCTTCTTTTCTGTCGCTTGCGGATAATTTAGATATTCGATTGCTTACTCTTGACCTTAAACTGGCACAGAAATTCGAAAACACAAAATACCGTGGGCTGATTGAATACCCAAACAAGCAATCAACTCATTAGAAAACGATAAAAAAAATTATTGTGTTAAGTCATAGCCTCTTGCTGTGACCATTTTGCCGTTAACGACTTTTGTAGCTGAGTTTCCGACTACTAACGTGGTGACCATGTCTATTTCGCAGTTCAACATATCCTTAAGGGTTGTTAAGGTGTAGGTTTGCCCTTCGCGCCCCGCATTCCTGACGATGCCCACAGGCGTTTTAGGATCAATATGCTTCATCATTATCTCATAAGCCTTCATCAGCGGCTCGATGCGTCCTTGACTCTGGGGGTTGTAGAGCACAATCGACATGTCGGCTTGTGAGGCGGCTTCGAGTCGGCGCTCAATTTTCTCCAACGGCGTCAATAGGTCGCTGAGGCTGATAACTGCGAAGTCGCTGATGAGTGGGGCGCCGAGGATGGCAGATGCGGCTGTGGCTGCGGTCACCCCTGGAACAATCTCGACGGGTACGGTGTTTTTTTCTTGTGCGGCTACTTCGAGGACGACGCCTGCCATTCCGTACACGCCTGGGTCGCCGCTGGAAACCATAACCACCGCTTTGCCCTCCTTAGCTTTGTCAACTGCGATTTTGGCGCGTTCCACTTCTTTGCCCATGGTGCCTGAGATGACTTCTGCTCCTTTTTTGATGATGTTTTGGATGAGTTTGATGTAGGTGCCGTAACCTACGACTACGTCTGCGTTTTCGATTTCGCTTTGGGCTTTCGGCGTCATGTGCTCTGCGCTGCCGGGTCCGATGCCGACGACGCTTACTCTGCCTCGGCTACTGCGACTGTTACTCCGTTTTGTTTGGTCTTTTTTAGAATCAACTTTGCGTTTGGTCCTGCTATTTTTAGTGCTGCTCGTTCGCATACTCCTCCAATACCGATTTTGTTTTGTACCATCGCTGAATCAGGCGACAGGTCATCATAAACTACTGAGCCAAGTGCCTCAACACTTAAAAATTCAAACGGTGCACCTAACTTTTCCATGGCGTCAAGCATGGGTTTTGAATTGCGTTTTATGTCAACCGTTGCGAAGCGGTGAACTCTTGAAAGTGGTACATGCACACGTTCCAACGCCGAATCAACCGCCGTGACTATGGCTTCGGCGGGGGTGTCTCTGCGTGCCCCCAACCCAACGGTGATGCGTTTGGGTTTTAGTATGGTAACGGGTTTGCCGATTTTTTGGGCGGTAACGGTTTCATCTGTGATTATAATGCCTGCATCGTAGGCGTTGATTATTTCGCGTGCTTCTTTTATGTTTTGAGCCTTTTTGACTTCAAAACAACCTGCTGCTTCCAAGGGGATTTCAACTTCGCCCACTAAAACAACTACAACGTGCCCCTCGTTCACAATAGCAGAGTTCACCGCCACGAGGCTGTTTGGGTTTTGAATCGACAAATGCAGGGTTCGGGCGAGTTCATCTGCGCTCAGTTTGCCCATGCTATCTGATGCTGTGGTTATGACTGGCGTGGCGCTGATGCCTTCGGCGATGATGCGGGTTAATTCGTTTGCGCCGCCCAAATGCCCGCTTAGTAGGCTTATGACGAATCTGCCTGAAACATCCACACCTATAACGGCTGGGTCTGTGAGTTTGCTTTCAAGCAGAGGCGCCACTGCTCGGATTATTATTCCTGTAGCCATCACTCCAACTAGGGCGTCTACTTGGCTGTAGGTGTTCTTGAAAAAATCTACGATGTTTCCTTTGAGAGCTGTTACAGCTTTTTGGCTGTATTTTTCTGGGGCATAAACCACGCTGCCCAAACCTGCCTTTTCAAGGGCACATTTGATTTTTAGGGCGGTTTCTACGCCGCGCCTTGTTACTGCAACGATTGCTATGCCCCTGTCGTACATGTTATGTTTCGCCTTTGCGGAATGCTGTGGTGAATTTGGGGTCGTAGAGTTTAGATAAATCGTAGGCTTCTGGGTCAAGAACTCGGCCCACAAAAATCAGCGCAGTCTCCGTGATGCCCTCAGCTTTGACTTTTGCCACGATGTCCGCGAGGGTGCCTTTAACGATTTTCTGTTCAGGCCAAGTGGCTTTGTAGACGACTTGGCAAGGGGTATCTTTGGCGTAGCCGCCTTTCTGGAGGTCCTCAACTACGCGGGCGATGTGGGGCGTGCCCAAGAAGATGACCATGGTGGCTTGGTGTGCCGCAAGTTTTTGGATGCTTTCTTTTTCTGGCACAGGGGTTCTGCCTTCGGGGCGGGTAATGATAACGGTTTGAGAGATGTTTGGCAAGGTTAATTCGCGGTTGAGTGCTGCGGCGCCGCCCAGTAGGCAACTGATGCCTGGGATGCGGAAGTACTCTATGCCTTCTTTGTCGAGTGCAGTCATCACTTCTTGGATGGCGCCGTAGAAGCTTGGGTCGCCGTCGTGGAGGCGGACGACTTGTTTGCCTGCTTTGACGCCTTCAACCATGATTTTGAGCATTTCAGGCAGCCCCATCTTTGCGCTATCGTGGAGTTCTGCGCCTTTTTTGCAGTATTTGAGGTATTCGGGGTTAAGCAAGCTCCCTGTGTAGACTACTATATCCGCCTGCTCCAGCCACTTTTTACCCTTCAGCGTAATGAGTTCGGGGTCGCCTGATCCTGCACCGATAAAAACAACTTTATTCATGCCCTGCAGCCTCCGTTTCCGTTCTGTTTCCAATGAATAGGAACCTGACTTTTTTTGACGATGGCTACTGAAAAGTAATCCTCTGTCACGTCCCAGCCGCTGACTTCGCCAAGCTTGCCCACCATCACCTTCTCCCTCGAAAGAGTACACCGTTTCACCAAGGCGACGGTAGAGTTTTCTGTGAAGCCTGACTTAAGCAGGATGGGGAGTAACTGTTTGATGCGGAAAGCGCATTTCATAAAGACTACATTGTCGGCGTGTTTGGCGGCTTCTTCAATTTTTGCTGGGTCAAGGTCTGAGGGGATGATGGTGACTACTTCTTCTTTTTCTGCGAGCGGCAACTTGGAGCTTGCTGCAACAGCGGTAACGGAGGTTACGCCTGGAATGATTTCTAACTCGATGTCGGGGTAGGTTTCTTTGACGCATTCGTAGAGGTAGAGAAAAGTGCTGTAGAGCATGGGGTCGCCGAGTGTGATGAAGGCAACGTTGCCTTTTTTGGCTTTGGCTGCGACTATGGCTGCGTTTTCTACCCAGAGTTTGCGGTTGTTAAGGTCGTCTTTGGTCATGGGGAAAACAAGCTCAAGCATTTCAGCGGGTTTTTTGCGCTCGCTAAGGATGCCTTTTACCATATCCAGCGCCATGCTGGGTTTGTTAGCATGCGACTTCGGTATGCAGATGACGTCTGCATCTTTGAGGGCTTTTGCGGCTTTGAGTGTGAGTAATTCGGGGTCGCCTGGTCCGACGCCGATTCCGATGAATACACCCATCTATGGTTGTCCTCCCGCGGGTCTTGTTGCAGAAACTATCGTGATGGGGTTTTTGGCGATCATCATGGTTCCACTGATGGTGGTTTTTCCCTTTGCGACAGAGATGCTTGTGACGTCGATGTCTCTGTAGCCTAACGCTTTAAGTTCAGAAATCGCCGTGGTTGCGGTTTCCAGTTGGATGGCGTTTATGACGATTCTGCCGTTGGGTTTGAGTTTGTAGTGTGCTGTCTGGATGATTGCTCTCAGAGAAACCCCCCCTCCCCCTATAAAAACGGCGTCTGCATTCGGCAGCGCGATGAGCGCTTCGGGAGCTTTGCCCTTTGCGAGTGAAACGTTGCCCTCTGCGCCGAATTTCTGCAGGTTACTCTTGGTTAATGCAACTGCGGCTTCATCCTCGTCAAAAGCATAAACCCTTCCCTTTGCACCAACTTGTAGTGCTGCCTCTACGGTTAAGCCGCCTGTGCCGCAGCCCACGTCGATGACTATTTGTCCCTCGTTTAGTCTGGCTTTGGCTATGGTGATTACTCGGATTTCTTCTTTAGTTGGACCCGGAACAGCTTCGCTTTGGTTAAAGCATTCGTCTGGTATACCGGGGGTTTTGTAAGGCCAATTTTTCGTCATTGTTATGTTCACTTTTCTGTTAACTAATTGTTTGCTTGATAACCATAACACATAGGGAACCAAAACTCTGGTCTGCTGTCTTTTCCAGAGTGGTTTGGGTGATTTTCTCGTCTTCCAAAGTGACGTTTTCGCAGATGTACACTTCTGTTTTGGGGTCTGCACCTGTTTCAAGCAGCAACGCCCCGATGTCTTTGGGTGTGAAACCCTTGGGTGCAGGGAGCAGCATGATTGTGCGCCCGCATTGGTAGGCAGAGACGAGTTTGCTTTTTTCGTCGTCGGAGACGTTGCCTTCGTGGAAGGTGAATAAGCTTGCGTTGTCCCAGCTAATGCCTAAGCGGGCTGCGCAAGCTTGGATGGCGCTAACGCCTGGCACAACTGTGATGTCTTCTGGTGCGAAAAGGCCGCTTTCAAGTGCAGTGTGCAGCAACCCTGAGAAGCCTGGGTCACCTGTCGAAAGCAAAGCCACCTCTTTACCCGCTTTAACTGCTTCTGCCGCCCTTATCAGTAGCGCCTGTAGGTTTTTGGCGGTTAAAACAGCTTTTTCGCCTTTGATTTCGCCTGTGAAAAGCGCTAAACTCCGCTGTGCTCCAATAACAAGCTCAGCTTTTGCAACCGCTTTTTTTGAGGCGGGCGTAACGTAATCTGGTGAGCCTGGTCCGACGCCGACTATGTTAAGTTTTGCCAAGGTTTGTTGCTCCGTGCATTTTTGTCCATGCCAAGGACTCTGCCGTCCATAGCTACGATTACGACGCTGATTTTGATTTTATTTTCTACTCGATCACTAACTTGTTTGTGTACCCGTTCGGCTATGAGGTCGTAGGTAGCTTCGATTAGGTTGGCTTGGCGCAGGATTTCTGTGGCTTCATCAGTTGTGTTTGCTTCGAGGAGTGCCTTGATGGTTTTCTGGTTGGCTCCTGCTGCGCCTGCGTAGGCTGCGACAACTTCGTTTCTTGCGTCGCCGACTTTGTGATGCGTGTTAAAGAGTCTAGCAGCAACCTTAACCAGTTTGCCTGAGTGTCCGAGGACGATGATTTCTTTGATGCCTTTCTCGACAGCTTTGTCAAGCATGTAACCGACGAAGTCACCTGTCTGCACGATGGCATCTTCAGGAACGCCGAATTTTTCTTTAGCGATTCGTTCGCCAATGTTGCCTGGCACATAGAGAATGCGCTTATAGCCACGAGCGATGGCAACGTCGATTTGCGGCACCAATGAACGTCTACATGCTTCCAGCGAGAGCGGCTTGACCACGCCTGTTGTGCCCAAGATTGAGATGCCGCCTTTTATGCCGAGTTTGGCGTTGGTGGTTTTTTTGGCGATGTTTGCCCCTTCAGGTGCGCTGATTGTGACTTCTGCGCCCCTGCCCTGTGGGAGGGCTTCTTTTACGGCTTCGATTATCATGGCTTTTGGGGTGGGGTTAATGGCGCCTTCGCCGATAGGCACTTGTAAACCTGCTTTGGTGACTGTGCCAATGCCAGCGCCGCTTTTGACGGTGATTTTGCCGTCGCTTGTGAGTTTGACGGTGGCGGTGATTTCCATTTTGTCGGTTGCGTCTATGTCTTGTCCTGCGTCTTTAACTGTGACTGCTTCGGCGGTATCAGCAGAGATTCTTCTGCTGGATTTGACTGGAACTTCAAAACGTAATCCAATCGGCGTTGGAATGACGACGCGGTCCACAGGCTCTTTGACGGCTGCAATCGTTGCGGCTTTGGCTGCTGCCGCGGCTGTTGCGCCAGTCGTGATGCCGTATTTGAGAAACCGCGCCATGCTTTCGCTTCCTTACTGTTGAGCTTCAGCCATGGCAAGCAGAGCGTTGAAGACGGCTACTGCGATGGTGCTGCTGCCCTTGCGTCCCTTTGTGATTATGTGGGGGGTTGGGAGTTTGGCGATTTCTTCTTTGGATTCCGCTGCACCAACGTAGCCTACTGGCACCGCAACAATCAAAGCAGGCTTAACATTGCCCTTTCGGACTTGTTCGGCTAACTCGAAGGCTGCGGTTGGTGCGTTGCCGATTAAAAAGATGGCTCCGTCTGCTCCGTCGGCTACTGCGAGACGCATGGCGGCAGTGGAGCGTGTGATGCCTTCTTCGGCAGCCATCTTTGTGGCGCGTGCGTCATCGATGTAGGTGAGGACTTTGCACCCGAATCTGTGCACCCGGGATTCGTTGATGCCTGCCTTAATCATCTTGACATCAGTGACGATTTTTGCGCCCGATCGAATCGCGGCGACGCCTGCGTCAACGGCTTGGTCGCTGATGACGAGCAGTTTGGCGAATTCGGGGTCAGCAGTCGTGTGTACAACCCGCTCGATTATGGCTGCCTGATTCTTTGGTGCCTTAGCGAGGACGTCTTGGATTTCTGGTCGGATAAGGGTCATGCTTTTATCAAAAATTTTTGTTGACGCCGCAGGCAAAGCGATGGGGGCGTTTGCTTTGAAGGGTGCATGGTGGTGTTCCCAATCTTCACCTAACGCTTTGAGGGCTTTTTCTTCTAGGATGACTGCGATGCATTCGTCTGCGCCGATGGGTTCACCGTAGATAAGTTCAATTCCCCGCTGTGAGAGTTGGGATTCTTTGTCTTTGACGCCGATGAGTTCAGGAATTTCTTGTGTTGTATGCACGCCAGGCGCAAGGAAGGCTGGAACCAAAACGATTTTGTTGACGCCCCGCTTGGCGATGGTGTCTATGGCTTCGGGAATCGTCGGTGAATTCCGAACCATAAAAGAGATTTCAACGGTTTTGAAGCTGGAGCGTTCCCTCATAATCTGCGCTAGCTTTTCGAGGTTTTCTCTGTTGTGTGGCAGTTTGCTTCCGTGGCCGATTAAGATTAAACCGACGTTGTCGTGGGTGGGTTTTTGCAAGTTATTTTTTCTCCGTTTTCTCAAACAATTTTATGGCTGTTTCTATGGCTTGTTTGTCGCCGTTTTTGGCGGCTGACCTCAAGTTTTCTACGATTGGAATAAAAGTTTGTTTAAGCAGAATGGACGTTAAATCGTTAATGACCCGTTTTTGGCGTTCATCCAATTCCCCCAGCATATTCAGCGCCGTTGCGAGCTCTCTTTGACGGGTTTCTTCAGCTTGTGAGAGAATTTCTGAGATTATCAAGCGCACACTGAAGCTTTTCATCTCCTCCTCCAAAATAAGTAGCTCTTTTTTGAGGAGTTCGGCGGCTTTCTCGATGGCTGCCTCCCGCTGAGCCCTGTTTTTTTCGGCAATCATTTGCAGGTCGTCGATGTTGTAGAGTTTGACGCCTGAGACTTCGGTGACGGTTTTTTCTACGTTGCGGGGGTTGGAGATGTCGATGACTACAAGCGGGTTGACGTTTTGACGTTTAGCCATCAAACGGGTGACGATTTCTTTTGTGAGTAAGTTGTGGGGTGCTGAGGTTGAGCAGATAACCACATCAGCGTCCACCATGACCTCGTCGAACCTGTCGAACTTGACTGCTTGACCTGACAGGTCCTGCGCAAGCTTAACTGCGCGGTCGTAGGTCCGATTGGCGATGAAAATGGGGCTTAAACAACGCCGAGCAAGGGCTTTTGCAACCAACGTGCCCATTTCACCCGCGCCCATAACCAAGATTTTTTTGTCCTCCAAGTTCCCAAGGAGTTTGCCTGCTAATTCTACGGCGGCTGACCCAATCGACACTGCGCCTTTGTTGATGCCTGTTTCGTTGCGGACGCGTCTGCCGACGATTACGGCGCGGTTGAAGAGGTGTTTTAGGATGGGGCCGAGTGTTTTGGCTTTGTCAGCTTCGAGGTAGGCGTCCCAAGTTTGGTTTAGGATTTGGTCTTCGCCTATGACCATGGATTCCATACCTGAGGTGACTCGCAGTAAATGCTCAAATGCAGCGTTGTCGACGCTGGTTTCTATGGCTTTTTTTGCTTCCTCCATTTGTTCGCCTGCTCTCTTCGCTAGAAGGTCGCTGGCAACTGTGAGGGTGTTTTGTGCTTCTTCGGCGACGAGGTAGACTTCGATGCGGTTGCACGTTTGGAGGTAGATGCATTCTTCTACGCCTTCGATTGCCTGTAATTCGGTGAGGGCTTGGGTTTTGTCTTTAAAAGCGACTGCTTCCATCAGCGGTACGTGCGCTGTTTTGTGTGTGATTCTGACGTT
This sequence comes from Candidatus Bathyarchaeota archaeon, assembly GCA_026014685.1. Taxonomy (NCBI): domain Archaea; kingdom Thermoproteati; phylum Candidatus Bathyarchaeota; species Candidatus Bathyarchaeota archaeon. Next base: position 131,337 of record JAOZHW010000008.1, on the reverse strand, counting down.
GAGGACGTGGTCTACCTTCGCTGATGAATGCATGGATGGATAAACCGACCAGCTTAAATATAACATTTACGGTAAACTACCCGACGGGGCCCACGGATGACTCTCCACCACAGAATCGGCTTAATTTACCTCCCAGGTGCACTTCCCTGCTTCGAAAACTTCGGAAACCTGCCCACGGACTTGGTGTGCGGCGACGCAAAAGTAGACGGTAAACCTGCAAGCGAAGTTTTAGACATGCTAATCATCCCCGGAGGCAGCCTCGTCGAATCCCAAAGCGTCAACCCCACGGTAACCCGCGAAATCCTCAAGATGGCAGACTCAGGCAAATACGTGCTTGGCATCTGTTCAGGGTTTCAGGTGCTTGCCAAAGAAACCGACGTCGGACGCCTCTCAACCATCCCCGTTAAACGTGAAGGCTTAGGGTTGCTTGACGCAGAGTTCAAGCCGCTTATCTGCACTGACCGCGTAACGGCCGACGTAGTAGACAAAAGCTTTCTAACGTCGGAAGTGGGCAAACAAGTCACTGGTTTTCACTGTCACACCTACGGCGAAATCCATCTTCACAGTGATTCCAAAACCATCCTAATCACCCATGCTCAACGGGTTAACTATTTCGGGAAGGGTAAAGACCTCATCTCTGGCGTTGCGAACAAAAGCGGCAACGTAGTCGGAGTCTTCATCCACGGCTTATTGGACAACAACCCCACAATCACCCAGAGCATCATGCAATCCCTCGACATGAACCAAGCTGACCTTGATGCCGTCAAAGCAGCCAACGCCAAACTGTTAGAGAACATAAGAGGCGAAGTCGGCATATCCACAGGTATACGTCAGCAGCCTTCAATCAAAGAGAAACAAACCAAGCTCCTTTTGGTTACCGCTTTGGGCAGCGGTTCAGGAAAAACCTTTGTCATAACAGGCATCGCGGGAGCCCTCAAAAAACGCGGCTACAAAGTCGGCGTAATCAAAGTCGGCGGAGACATACGAGATGCCGTCCCATCCCTCTACCTAATCAAAGAACCAATGAGGGAATACTCTTCTATAGCGGTGGGGCAAAGCGGCTGGATGCCCCCTGAACAAGCCATCAGCGAAGCCAGCAAAGACTACAACTTCTTACTCGTCGAAGGCGCCATGAACGCGTTCACAGGCTTACTCAACGAAAAATACAAGCGCCCCATGTCCACGGTCGAGGTAGCTGCAGCGTTGGGGGCCTCCACGGTTCTGGTGGTTGCCTGCGACCAAGAAGGCTTAGAAGGCGCCCTAATAGACACCCTAAACAACATCGTCGTGCTGCAGAGTTTAGGCGTAAACACGACAGGCGTCATATTAAACAAGCTGCATGTTAGCTACATGACTAAAGAAACCGTCTCCATGATGCAGCAGGCGTTCGCAAAACTCGGCGTGCAGTTACTGGGTATGGTTCCACGGTTGAATCTGGAGCACCGCGGCATGATTCCTGAAATAGAAATCCGCTACGAAGACTTCTGCGCCCAAGCCATAGCCGCAGCCGAAAAAAACCTCAACATAGACCTCATCACAAAAGTCGCTGCACCCCCCAAACCCGCCAAAATCGACTACAACGCCCTAACTGCCAAATTCAAAAACCTCATAACCCACTACAGCCATAACGCTTCACAAGGTGGCAACCAACAAACGTGTTAATCGACCTCAGACTCACTGGCAAAACCGTCATGGTAATCGGCGGAGGCGTAGAAGCAACCCGAAAAATCCAGAGTTTCTTAGAGTCGGAAGCGAAGATTTGGGTGATAAGCCGAGACTTTACAAGTGAACTTCAAAAGCTAGGCGAAGAAAAACGGGTTGCCCTGCTCAAAACAGGCATCAAAGACGCACAGGTTTTCGTAGACAGCCTCAGCCCCAAACCGTATGTGCTCTTGGCAGCCACAAACAACCCTGCCCTCAACCTTGAACTGGTCAAAGCCGCCAAAAATTACGGCTGCATAGTTTACGCAATAGATAACCCCGAGTTAAACGACTTCATTTTGCCTGCGGTGGCGCATGTGGGAGACGTGAAGATCGCAGTTTCCACGGGCGGCAAAAGCCCCGCTATGGCTCATGTGCTGCGGGAACGGGTTGAAAAAATGGTTACACCCCAGGACCTTTTGGCGATTCAGCTGCAAGAGAAAGCCCGCGCCGCCTTGAAGGGCAAAGTTTTGGACCAAAAAGAAAGAAGCAAAATACTCTACGAAATACTCAACAGCGAAGGCATAAAAAAAGCCCTCTCTGAAGGCAAAACTGCAGAGGCAGAAGAACTCGCAATCCAATTAATAGAAAAAGGAGCCAACCAAACATGAGTTTTCCAACCGTACGAATGAGACGACTACGCAGAACCCAAGCGATGCGTGAAATGCTAAACCAAATCCACCTCCACCCAAGCAACCTAATCTACCCAATCTTCGTAGAAGAAGGCATCAAAAAACCCGCACCCATCAGCTCTATGCCTGGCTACGCGCGGTTGCCGCTTTCTCAGGTCACCGCCGAAGGCAAAGCTGCCCAAGCTCAAGGCGTCAAAGGTGTGCTGCTCTTCGGTATCCCAGCTAAAAAAGACGAAGAAGGCACCAGCGCCTACGCCAAAGACGGCATCGTCCAAAAAGCCATCCGCGAACTAAAAAAGGCCTGCGGAGACGAACTAGTCGTCATCGGTGACGTTTGTCTCTGTGAGTACATGAGCCATGGACATTGCGGTGTCGTCAAAGACGGTGAAGTCCAAAATGACCCCACGCTGGAGCTTTTGGGCAGAATCGCAGTGAGCTATGCCGAGGCAGGCGTGGACATCGTGGCGCCATCTGCAATGATGGATGGTCAAATCGCTGCAATCCGAGAAGCCCTTGACGAAGCAGGTTACGACCAAATCCCAATCATGGCTTACGCGGCGAAGTATGCCTCAGGTTTCTATGGACCATTCCGCGAAGCAGCTGAATCCACACCTAAATTCGGGAACCGTCGCAGCTACCAGATGAGCCCGAGCAGCCCTCAGGAAGCGCTGCGTGAGATGGAGCTTGACATCGCCGAAGGCGCTGATATGATTATGGTTAAACCCGCCTTGGCTTACCTCGACATCATCGCGTTGGCGAAGGCTAATTTTAACGTGCCTATCGTGGCCTACAACGTCAGCGGCGAATACAGCATGATAAAAGCCGCCGCAGCCAACGGCTGGATAGACGAAAAAACCATCATCCGTGAAATCCTCACCAGCATGAAACGCGCAGGCGCAGACCTCATCATCACTTACCACGCTAAAGACGCAAAAACATGGTTGACCCAACCTTGACCGAATCCAAATCTAAAACGCTCTTTGAGCGAGCTAAAAAAACCCTGCCTGGCGGCGTAAACAGCCCCGTTCGCGCCTTCGAACCATACCCCTTCTTTGTCGAGTGCGCTCAGGGCTCTAAACTCTACGACGCCGACGGCAAAAAATATATAGACTACTGCATGGCGTACGGCGCATTGCTGTTAGGTCATGCACACCCAGAAATCCTAGACGCAGTTAAAACGCAACTGTCAAAAGGCACACTCTACGGTGCACCAACCGAGTTGGAAGTCCAATTTGCCGAGCAAATCAGCAAAGCCTCGCCCTGCATGGAAATGATGCGCCTAGTCAGCACAGGCACCGAAGCCACCATGCACGCCGTCCGAGCCGCACGCGGATACACAAACCGCAAAAAACTCATCAAATTCGACGGATGCTTCCACGGCAGCCACGACAACGTCTTGGTTAAGGCAGGGTCAGGTGCTGCGACTTTTGGGGCTCCGAACTCGCTTGGAGTTCCCGAAGAAACCACCCAAAACACGATTGTTTTGCCCTACAACGACGTGGAAGCCTTAGAGGCGACGTTTAAGAGTGAAGGAAACCAGATCGCTGCAGTTATCGTAGAACCAGTAATGGGCAACGTCGGCTTAATTTTGCCCAAAAAAAATTACCTGCAAAGTCTAAGAAAAATCACCGCTAAAAACGGTGCGGTTTTGATTTTTGATGAAATCATCACAGGGTTCAGATTGGCCTTGGGCGGGGCACAGGAGTACTTCGGCGTTAAACCCGACATGACCACATTGGGCAAAGTTTTGGGCGGCGGGTTCCCGTTGGCGGCGTTTGGCGGCAAAAAAGAAATCATGCAAAACATCTCTCCAGTCGGCAAAGTCTACCAAGCAGGCACTTTCAGCGGCAACCCCATCTCAGCAACAGCAGGAATGGCAATTCTCACTTACCTAAACAAGAACAAAAACCAAATCTATCCCAAACTCGAAAAACACGCCGCCACACTCAAAGCAGCCCTAACCGACCTATCCACCCAACACAAGCTCCCCGCACAGGTCTACAGCATCGCCTCACTCTACCAAATCTTCTTCACCAAAGACACCGTAACCGACTACGCCTGCGCCAAACACAGCGACCCCGCCATGTTCAACGCTTACTTCCAAACTTTGCTTAAGGAGGGCGTGTTTATTCCGCCATCACAGTACGAGACCTGCTTCCTATCCGCCGCCCACACCGAAGACGACCTCAAATCAACCATAAACGCCTTCGACAAAGCGCTTTTTGCGGCTGCGAAAACGAGGAAAACCCCATGAAGCTAACAGTCGGCACCCGAGGCAGCAAACTCGCCCTTGCACAGACAAACCGCACCTTGGAGTGGATAAAAGCCAAAAACCCAGATGTTGATTTCGAAGTGAAAATCATCCACACCATCGGCGACAAAGAACACGGCAAACCCCTGTTCAGCATCGACTGCAAAGGCATCTTTGAGAAAGAAATCGATCAGCAAGTCGTCAGCGGAGAAGTCGATTTAGCCGTTCACAGCCTCAAAGACGTACCCATCGTGGAGCAGCAAGCAGGCACCGTTTTAGCAGCTATTCCAAAGAGGGATTCGCCCTGTGACGTTTTCATATCCAAGAACCAAATAAAACTTGCCGAATTACCCAAAGGCGCGGTTGTCGGAACAGGCAGCCTCCGACGCCTAGCAGAAATCAAATACCTCCGCCCTGACCTTCAAGTGGAACCCATCCGCGGCAACATCGACACCCGAATCGGCAAGGTGCGCAGAGGCGAACTCGCAGGAATAGTTCTCGCCGAAGCAGGTCTAGAACGCATGGATATAACTGGCGAAATGACCGAACGCCTCTCACTCGACCAGTTCCCTTCAGCTGCAGGGCAAGGCGCGATTGCAGTGGTCACAAAAGAAGGCAACAGCGAAGTCATCAAAATTCTGCAGTCTGTCGAGGACAAGGCGGCACGGGCTGAGATTACCGCGGAGCGTAGCCTCGTTTTGAAGTTGGAGGGCGGTTGCCGTGTTCCCATCGGCGCAGTTGCCAAAGCAGACGGCGACAACCTCACGCTTTACGGCAGCATCTTCTCGCTAAACGACCGCAAAAAAATCAGTGCATCAGCAAAAGGCACCCTCGCAGAGGCTGAGAAACTCGGAGCAAAAGTCGGCGAAGACCTCATAGCTCAGGGTGCAAAAGACTTCGAGAAGGAATGGAGAGAAAAATATGGTGTATGGTAAAGTCTTCCTCGTCGGTGCTGGTCCAGGCGACCCCAAACTGCTCACGGTTAAAGCTGTTGAAGTACTCAAACAAGCCGACGTAGTCATCTATGACCGTTTAGGCGTCAGCGAAGAAGTGCTCAACATGGCACCTCAAAAAGCTGAGCGGATTTTTGTAGGCAAACGCACAGGTCTCCATGAGGTACCACAAGACCAAATCACAAACATCATAATCGAGAAAGCCAAAGAAGGCGGCAAAGTGGTGCGGCTCAAAGGCGGCGACCCCTTCATCTTCGGCAGAGGAGGCGAAGAAGCCGAAGCGCTAGTGGCGGAAGGTATCGAATTCGAAATCGTGCCAGGTGTTAGTTCCTCCGTTGCGGCTCCAATGTATGCAGGCATTCCCTTAACTCATCGTGACTATGCAGCTTCAGTCGCCATTATCACGGGGCACCGAGCGGGCGACGCAGAAAAACCCGTAGACTGGGTAAAAATCGCCAACGCCGTCGACACCATGGTCATCTTGATGGGCGTCGAATCCTTAGAGGGCATCGTCAGCAAACTGCTGGCAGGCGGCATTAACCCACAGAAACCCGTCGCCATGATTGAATCAGGCACTCTCCCCCAGCAACGCACACTCATAGCCACATTAGGCACAATCGTCGCAGAAGCCCAAAAGCAGCAAATCAAGCCGCCCTCAGTCATCCTCATCGGAGAAGTCGCAACCTTAGGCAGGAAACTCGCATGGTTCAAACAACCCCTCTAAAAGGCCGCGTCGTAGCCATCACCCGCCCCACTGGACAAGCAGAAGAAGCAGGCGCGCTGATTCGGGCAAAAGGCGGTGTACCCTACTACATCCCCGCCATAGAAATCAAACCGCTCAGCAACCCCGAACCCATGAAGAAATTCATCGCAGAACTCCAAGCAGGCACAGTGGACTACGTGATTTTGATGAGCACCAACGGCGTCAAATACCTCTTCGAATCAGCCCAAGAGGTTGGACAAAACCGCAAACTTTGCGAGGGCTTAGCGAAGTCCTTTGTCATCGGTGTTGGACCAAAAACCGCTGAAGCCCTAAAAGACGCAGGCGTGCGGGTAGATTTGGTTCCGCAGAAGTACAGCAGCGAAGGCTTACTCGAAGCGTTCCAAGACCGAAACGTTGCGGGCAAAAAAATCCGCATCCCCAGAACCAGCAACGCAACCCCAACATTGACCAACCAACTGAGGCAAATGGGCGCGGATGTGGAGGAAATCTACGTGTACGAGTCAGGCTTACCTGTGGATGAAGCACTAAAAACCAAATTCTACGACGACTTGACCAGCGGACGCATAAACGCAGTTCTGTTCGGCAGCGGGTTAAGCGCCAAAAACATCTTCAAGATGCTAACAGAAAAAGCCCCAATGGAGGAACTGCGCAGTATCCTCGCCGAGAAAGTTACAGTCGTCGCCATCGGACCCACCACAGCCCAAGCTCTCAGAGAACTCAAAGTGAAAGTCGATGTGGTGCCAGACGATTACCTCTTCGACAGCGCACTTGACGCGTTAGCCAAACACTGGAACCAATAAAACCGCCTACACTTTAGGACCACAAACCAATCCGCCTTTATATAAGGGAGGGGAGGTACACTGTGAGACGTCGCGTGATTCCCGTATTTGCGGATACGGATTCGTATGCGCCACTAAATAATGGGGGTCTAGTCACCGCAGAGCAGCAAACTTGGCGTCGCTTCTTCTTGTTGTTGCATCTGAACAGCCACTCACGTTTAAACCAGCACCCGCCACCACATAGGTAGCTAAATTCTGCGTTCTTTAGGAGGTGAATCAATGGAGACAGCCGAGAAAAGCGGCAAAGTCAAACTCACCATGGAACTCGAAATCAACCCTGCCGCGATGGATTTGATTAAAGAAAACATGTCTCACATGGTGGATATGGCTTCTCAGTGGCGTGGACAAAGCAGCAAAGGCAAAATGGAAAGCGCACACAGCATGATTCATGGAGAAGAAAAGAGTTAGAGAAACTCGGTGGTGAATGGCGGTTCAGCCGATACCGAAGCGATGACTTGGGCCGCAAACTCTTCCTGTTCAGGCTCCCCACTCACAGCCAGCCAAACTGAACCTTCTGCGCCGCATACACCTCCAGCCGCAATCAACTCAACGTTTGCAGCGGTCAAGGCTTCTAAGGCTTCGATTTCAGTGAAAACCTCTCCCGGCAACGGCAGCATTCGGTATCCGTCTGCACATGGCCTGTTGAGTTTGGCGGATAAGTCATCCAAGTCGCCGCAAATCCGCTTTTCTAACCCGACTGGAACGATAAGCCTGACTCTGCGTCCCACGATTGCAGGTAAAGCTAAGCCGATTGTGCCTGCTTTGGGGTGACCAATCAACACCGCCGCCTGCTTGCGCTCTAAATCCAGCGCGTTGGCGCCTTTTAGGATAACGTCGCCTTCTTTTAGGTCGTCAACTACGTCAGCGATGGTTTTGCCCTTCTGCCAGACGCCCCTGACAATGACTACGTCGCCGGGGAATCGACTTTCATCTAAGAGTCTGCCCTCTTTGGTGACAGGCATGTTCGGCGGTAACGTGACACCACGAAAGAAGTGCCTGCGGGAAAAGTCGCCTTCTATGTTGTGGGTTTTAAGGATTTCTTCAGCTACGTAGCCGTTGGTGGTTCCCGCCACGATGACGACGGTGCCGTTTCGGATGGCTTTTCTGACGACTGGGTGGGTGGCTATGGTTTTGGCGATGAGGCGTTTGCCCGCTTGGGGAGTTAAGAGAAACTGCTTCATGACTGATCTCCTTGTTGGTATGGTCAATGCTGAAGTTGGCTTTATAATTTAGCGTCGCGGCTGACTGCATCGATAGATAAAGGGTGCTTTGTGGCTTATTTGGGGGGTTCTGGTTTTTGTTTTGTCAATTCACATTTTTTGAAAACCAAGCAATCGCTGCAGGAAACTTCAGCGACTATGTTTTGGCAGTCTATAACTATCGTTTTGTACATGCTGCGGGCACCTCACTTAACTGCTCCACTATCAGTTCCAACGAGCAGGAACTGTTTTCTTTCTTCGGTTTCACGTCCAGCTTGGGAAACGTGTCGCCGCGGTTCACTACCAATGCCAAGTTACACATTGTTTGCTGTCTCCAGTTGAGTTATGGTTGGAGCGGTTTTTAGGGTTGCCCGATATATTCTCTATAGGCTCTCTTACTGCTCGATACAATTCTGGCTTGTGATGATTTTTTGTAACTATGTCATGAACTTTTTCGATATCTTACTTTTTTCAGCTGCTAATTTCAACGAATTTTTCTGCGTTTATCTTTCGTAAAACATTGTTTGTAGTTTGACTATTTTCGCAGTCAAAAAACCCTAAATTATAAGAACACAGTTTTATTTTTATGAGCGCTGGGCTTTCCTCTCTCTACAAGATCCTAAAAGACGAGAACAGACAAAAAATAATCAAGATTCTTCAACACAAAGGAAGAGTCAGCTACACTGAACTACTGGAAGCCTCAGAAACAGGAAGCACAGGACTCCTCAACTATCACATAAAAGTTCTAGGCGACCTCATCGCAAAAAACGACACTGGTCAATATGAGCTAACCGATAAGGGAAAAGTGGCTTATTCGGTTCTCTACAATTTCCCTGCAGAATCAGACTTAGCTCGAAAACGGAGAGCCCAAAAAATTTACTGGTTTCTTTTGGCAATGGGCCAAATTGTACTTTTGGCAAGTGTTGTCGTATTCTATTTTTTGGGTACAGTTGATTACACGCGGCTTATTCAAGCTTGTATTAGCTGTGCCATGGGGTTGCCGATGTCGTATTTTGGATACATGATGATGGTTAATCCGCCTGCTCCAGGCTCCGAGCGGATGAAGAAGCGCATGCGTATTGCTTACCCATTGGGCGGCGCATGGCTGGGTTTCGTTTTGTCCTTTTTTGGGGTACTTTTGATTCTGGTTACTTTTGCTAGAAATCTTTTACGGTATTTTTTTTCTGCTGAGTATGCTGTTTTTATGATATTTGTTGCTCCTGCGATTGGTGCAGTTTGGGGTTATTGGGTTGGCAAACGTAATGGTTTCAACAAGCCAAAGTGGCTGGTGTGGCTGGACGAAAAAGCAGGATTTACCTAAAAAACCGAAATCAACTTACCAATTCTGAGAACAATCGATCTCTTGTGTTGGAGAACAGGTTTTTTAGGTTTGCCGCCTTAACAAAATAGAACACCAATGCCGCGGACTTTATCATTCAACTTTAATTCTAAGAAGAAAACCTTACTCTACGAACTCCTAATAATCGGCTTTCTGATTGCGGTAGGCGTCGTGGTTTTGGTTTGGCAGGCACCAGCCATATCCTCCTTCTTTCAAAGCTCAAACGGTTCAGACTCTCAATACACCACTTTGAGTCTGGTTCCTGGCACCTCACAGACATATCAGCACAATGGAGACTCGTATGTTTTCAGCTACCGTATGTCTCCTTCTGATGAGTCAGGCCTGTTCTATGTGGCCAAGAACTTGGAGCAGACACGGTCTTTTCCCGCAGTGGTCGGCGCGGTTTATTCGGATTTGGGGTTAGAAATTAAGGTGTCAACGGTTACACAGGACTTGATGGTGGTGCTGGTCAAGCCCCTGCCCAAGTAATCCCCCGCATTGATCTGGGTTGGAATGGTAAAACTAATATTTCGCGTGTAGGTTTAGATTTTTGTTCTTGGGGAGCTGGGAAAGACCCGGCTGAGAGGATGCCTAAAGCGGCGTCGACCCTGTGAACCTGAACCAGGTAATACTGGCGGAGGGAAACCTTAAGTGAAAACAAACAACCATCTAGACTCTATAAAACAAAACAGTAAATATTATCAGTCCTTTAGAAACCCACGTGTTTTAGCTGAAATCGCCATCTTCACCGCGTTGGCAACCGCGTTGAGCACCATAGTCATCTACGTCATGCCTCAAGGCGGCTCAATCACGTTGGCGTCGATGGTGCCGATTTTGTGGCTCTCACTCAGACGAGGCCCAATAGTTGGAGTGGTCACGGGTACAATCTATGGTGGCATACAATTCATGCTATTGCCCTATGCAATCGACCCCATCCAAGTCCTGCTCGATTACCCCTTGGCGTTTGGCGTGTTGGGGTTAGCGGGTTTCTTTCAGAAGTGGCCTGTCGTGGGCGCGGCAGTTGGGATCGGGTTGCGGTTTGTGATGCACTTCACTTCGGGTGTAATCTATTGGGCACCCATCTACGCCCCCGGCATAGACCCAATCATCTACTCATCCGTCTATAACGGCAGCTACCTCTTGCCTGAGTTGGCTGTAAGCGGATTTATACTCTTCCTGTTGCAGAAAACTAAAGTGTTAAAGGCATACCTGTAGAGGAGCGCATTTGGCGTGAAGCTGTCTGGAGAAAAACTAAAGGCACTGTTACAGTGCATAAAACCCGACGAACGCGTAGTTGTTCCGCCGTTAATCGGCTACGACGCGGGAGTTCACCGCATAGGCGACCAGTACCTCGTCGTTGCTGCAGACCCCTGCACGGGTGTGCCTGAGGAATGGTTCGGTTGGTTACTCATCAACTACGCCGCCTCCGACGTCGCACTCTCAGGCGCCAAACCCGAATTCTGCACCGTTACCCTGCTTGGACCCCGCCCCACCGACCCCGTCCGTTTCCAACGTGCCATGCAGCAAACCTGCCAAGCCGCTGACGAACTTGACATAGCCATAGTGCGTGGCCACACAGGTATGTACGACAGCTTAAACGATCTCGTCGGAGTCTGCACCGTCTACGGCACAGTCAAACCCGCGCGGTTGATAACCTCGGGCGACGCAAAAGCAGGTGATCTGATTCTGTGCACCAAGCCGCTTGGACTGGAAACAGTCACAAACTTCGCGCTTGCCCACAAAGAAGCGGCCCAAAACCTTTTCAGCTCCAAAAACCCCGCGGAATACAGCGAACTTGTATCTATGCAGAGCTGCGTAAAAGAAGCCTTGTCACTTGCAGAGGTTGAGGGGGTGCATGCCATGCATGATGCGACGGAGGGCGGGTTTGTTGCGGCGCTAAACGAGCTTGCGGGGGCTTCAAAACTCGGTTTCGAAGTGGACTGGAACAAAATTGCCATACAACCGGAAGCTTTGGTGTTGCAGAGGCATTTTGATTTAAGTGACGCGCAATTGTTGGCTATGTCTTCGACTGGGACGATTTTGGCTGCGGTAGAACCCAAAGCAAAAAGAGCGGCGTTACAGACTCTTGAAGGGTTGGGGCTTAGGGGCTACTTTATCGGGCAATTCACCGAATACAAAGACCGTATTATAGCTAAAGGGCAAAGTGAGGCGGCTTTTCCAGAGCACGCTGACGACCCCTACACAGCCATGATGGCCACTACTTTTTGAGTTCAGACAACACGAACTTGACGATTTCATCTGCAATGTTGACTTTCGATACGACCTGTAGCCCTTTCCAGCCTGGTTGACTATTCACGTCCACGATGCAGGGCCCTTTTGGCCCTTCGAGAATGTCTACGCCTGCAACTTTGCAACCCACCGCTTTAGCGGCTTTAACTGCGAGTTCTTTGAATTCGTCGCTTATCTCTGTCGGCGCAGGTTTGGCGCCTCGGCTATAATTGGTCTTCCACCCCGTCGCAATGCGCCGCATCGAAGCGATAACTTGGTCGCCCAAGACGAAGGCACGGATGTCGCTAAAGCCATGGTCAACGAATTCCTGCATGTATATGACGCCGTGATGGAAGGTTATGGCTTTGAATATCGTGTCGGCTATGTCTATGTCGTTGACGCGTGTGGCTCCTTGTCCGCGGCTGCCGAAGATGGGTTTGACGACGACGTCGCCGCCGAGTTCATGGAAGGCTTTTAGGGCTTCATTAACGCTTTCAGTTGCCAACGTTCGGGGGACGGGGACGCCTACATCTTCCAAAAGTGCGAGGATGTCGTATTTGTCGACGCAATGCTCAATCGCTGTGGGGGGGTTTACCATGTAGAAGCCTTTGCGTTCAAGCTTGTAGAGCATGTCCATGCGGAACACTAGCTCTTCGAGGCTGCCGCGTCCGATGGGGCGAATGATGAGCGCATCCAAATCGTCTAGGATGCTTATTTCGTTAACTTTGAAGTAAGGTCGATACGCCAGCCGTGCAACTAGTCGAGGAAAAGTAAAACATTCATAGGCGATGCCGCGGTTTGTGAGTGCTTCGCGGACTTGGCTACTGCTCCAAGCTTCAGGGTTCCGTGTCATTATGCCAATTTTCATTGGGGTCTGTCCTTAGATGCTTAAAACATGCAAAGGGTTTTCCTTCTTAAAGGTTCTGGGGGAAAAGTCGCTGTTGTACTCTGCGAACTCTGCCAAGCAAATCTCCAATCAAGGCTCCAAAGGCTAAGCAAACCGCCAAACTTGAAACCACGAAGAAGATGTCCAATGCAACCATCTGGGGCATAAACACCAAAGCCGTCACCGCCCATATGCCGAAACCGATGAACGAGGCACCTACAAAGATAACCGTCATCCGCTTGCTAATCGACAAAACAGAGGGGCTGGTGCGGATAAAGCCTATAACGCCAATAATCACCGCAAACGTCGCCGCCAACACCACCGTCTTTTCTAAACCCAAATTCAGGGTAACCCCAAAAACTGCGGAAACCACAACAAACACAGCCGTCAGCATAACCCAGTAGGATTTTTTAGCTGTGAAGCTGGGGGTTTGGTTTTCAGGTTTGGCTTTTGGTTTTGTTTTCTGTTTGGGCTGCGTTTTTTGGGGTTTAGGCATAGGGGTAGTTGCGGACTCAGCCCTTATTAATATTTCAGGTTCTCAATAGAGAACTGTTTTGTCAGCTTTTTCTAAATGAGCTTTTGGTTGCAGCAGACAGACACCTTAAGAAAGCCCTAATAGTGGCGAAAGAATAACAGTGATTATGCCTCATTCGGAGTGAGTTCCATTTATATCACCTAACTTTACCTTAATGCAGTCACAAGCCATCGGCTGGAGCCTCCGATGTAACGTATGGGAGAAAAAACCGCTCAAACCATGCAGTTAACAGAAGAAAACGTCGTCACAAAAGTAGCTGACTTAATGGAGACTCTAGACCAAGTTAAAAAATACAACGCGCTTTCTGCTTCTTTGAAGAAATTTGCCCTGATTGTGGGGGGCTCAATCATAATTTTTTTTGCGGTTGCAGCATCTATAGGCTTCATAAATCTAGTCATTCCGCTTGATAGGCCGCATATTTTGCTGGGAGCGTTTTTATCTCTGCTTATCCCAATCGGCGGGATCGCAGCGGGTGTTTTCTACATTAGAAAAAAAGTAAACTCGATCAAGACTGGTGAATGGAAAGCTGAGCTTTCAGGTGGTTTTCCGTCGGCTATAAAAATTTTGACGGAACTCGATTGGGATAAAACTTTTGACGAAATTTCATCCGGGCGAGTCGGCTATGCTATCTACAGTTTTATGAAAATTTTCGCTTATTGGATTATCACAATATTCGCGGTAGGTCTTGTGGGTAACGTTGTGTCTTTCCTTGTTTTGCGTGAGGCTTTTTTTGGCGGACCCCCACTTTTATGGTTGGTTTCATTTTTGGTTGTTTATCTACTTTTGAGAAAAGACTTTTCGAGGCGATATAGGCAGATTAGGGCTTTGGATAATCTACTTTGGGAGTTGCGGTGGTTTAGCGTTGAGCTTAGGAGAGCTGAGTTCTAAGCCAGATCTTTACGTCATCGCCAGAATAATTAAGGCGTTGAAAGAGAAAAACAAGATGAATAAAACTGCCCTCGCTACCTCCACGGGACTCGCCTATGATAAGTTAGTGAAGTATTTAGCTTGGATGTCTGAAAAAGGGTTCGTTACAGTTGATGAGGATGGCCTTGTGAGTTTAACTAAAGAAGGTTCTAAAGCCTACGATGATTTTGTTCAATGGATAATGAAGTACGTTGGGCAACTTAAATTTCCCCGTTTAGGTCTTAGAACTTGATTACCTGTTTTTGGTGCTCCCCCGCGGTGAGTTCGCTTTTTATGTTTCCAAAATAGTAGCTATCAACCATGGATTATCAAGAAGAGACCGAACCCAAAACCCAAATCCTGCCCAAGGCAACTCCCCTTTATCATACGGTCTCTTCTTGGTTTCCATCATTACCCAATCATGTTTGCTTTTGCACGCTATTTTACTTAGAATTTGCTCTGCTGTTTTAACTCCCTCGGAATGAGTCCGCCTTTTAAGCCACCACAATATATTGCTATCAAATATATTAGAAAAAATGAGGTAAAACACATGGTAGCAATAGTTGAAGCTATAGATTTGAAGAAAACCTATATGCTTGGAAAAGTGCCGGTCGAAGCCCTCCGAGGGGTAAACCTCACTGTCGCCGCCGGCGAATTCGTTTCAATTCTGGGGCCGTCTGGAAGCGGCAAGTCAACAATGCTCAATCTTATCGGAGCATTAGATAAACCGACGTCTGGCAGGCTTTTGATCGATGGCTTAGACGTCGCAAAACTCAATGATAATCAACTTTCAGAACTGCGACTTAAAATAGGGTTTGTTTTCCAATTCTTCAACCTAATTCCAAGATTAAGCGCCCGCGACAACGTCGAGTTATCAATGTCAATAGCTAACGTAGGTCCCCGGAGGAGACGCCGACGGGCAATCGAGCTACTTGAAACTGTAGGTCTCAAAGAACGAATGAAGCATAAACCTGCTGAATTAAGCGGTGGGCAGCAACAGCGTGTAGCAATTGCACGTGCGTTAGCTAACGATCCAGCGTTTCTTCTCTTAGATGAGCCGACTGGCAACGTGGACTCCAAGACGGCGCGGGATTTGCTGGATTTAATCCACATGTTAAACGTTGAAAAAAAAAGTCAGCATAATCATGGTCACGCACGATGAGAAGCTCGCTTATGAGGCTAAAAGAACCATCAAAATGTTTGATGGTAAAATAGCTGAGGAAGTGGTGAATTAAGATGAGAAGACTGGATGTTTTCGGTTATTCTTTTAATGCCATTAAGCTTCGTAAGCTTAGGGCGGGATTGACAACTTTAGGTGTAGTGATAGGTATCGCTGCTATTGTGGCTTTGCTATCCATCACCTCTGGATTGGAGGCATCGCTAACCAGCCAGTTAAACGAGGGTTTGTCCGCTGACACCTTAGTTGTGACTGCTGGAAGTGGTGGCCTCGCAGGGTTTATGAGCAACAGCGGGTCTCAAAGTCGCGGTTCAGGGTTTGGCGGAGCTGCTGCTTCTAGTGATGATTCAGGGTTTGCACTCTACGTTAACGATACAGAAATAATTAGCTCCTTATCTACCGACATTGAACTGACCGCAGGAGTCATAAGTCGCACTGGGTATGTCCAAAGTGATGACCTCAATTCGTCTGTGACACTGTACGCGGTTGATTTTGGAGTTTATGAACAAATCTATAGCTCCACGTTTATAACACAAGACGGCAGCATACCCACCAACCCAGATAAAGACGAAGTTATTGTAGGTGAAAGGGTAGTTGATCCAGACGACAACGGAACCAGCTACTTCGGTGCTGGCGACAAGATTAACATCACATGGACTAACTCCACAACTTATCCGCCTAAAAACGAGACTATGACGGTAACCGTTTCCGGTGTGCTTGCAGAGATCGGCGGCTTAAGCCTCTCAGGGCCCTCTGATTCAGGCGTTTACATACCCATAGAGTCAGCTCAAGACTTCTTTGGGTCCACAAAATGCAGTATGATAGTGGTTAAACTGTCCGACAGCACCGAGGCAACCATCGATGCGGTGACTGAGGCTATCAAAGACTACTACGGTTCTGACGTTTCCGTCATGTCCTCCACGTCAATGCTTAGCATGATGACTTCAATCTTTAGCACCATACAATTGTTCCTCGTCGGCATCGCAGGCATCTCGCTACTGGTTGCTGGCATTGGCATAATGAATATCATGATTGTCTCGATGATTGAACGTACCCGCGAAATAGGCATTCTCAAAGCATTAGGCATGAAGAGCCGAACTGTGCTGTCGATTTTCCTTGGCGAATCCGCAATCATCGGCGTCATGGGTGCCGTCATCGGTATAGCCGCTGGCTTTGGCTTAGCCGTTGTCGTTGCCAACATCTTAGGGTCAGGTATGCTTGGTTCAAGCGGTGGATTCACTATAACGCCTGTCCTTAGTCCTATGGTACTCTTAGGTGCGTTTGGTTTCGGCGTTGGTGTTAGTGTTATCTTTGCCTTGTATCCCGCTTGGAAGGCATCTAAGCTCAAGCCCGTAGTGGCATTGAGATACGAGTAAAGAAGGTGAAAAAATGAGTAAACAACAAAGAATCAACAAAAGAATTCAAAACTTCTCAATCTTGGCAGTGATCTGCGTTATGCTATCTATGCCCATTTTGGCAACGGCAAGCGCAGCCACTGTGGCAACCTTAATGGTTGTTCCCACAAGTAACGCCAATGTCATATCTGTAGTGGGCAACGGCTTCGACCCAAACGAACCTGTTTACCTTGCGTTGGTAAACGCCACCACAGGAGTAGTCGTATACAACTTCACTGAATCCATAGCCACCACTCCTCAGGGTATGTTTTCAAAAGAAGTCACCTTACCCCCCGCAACATACGGAACATACAACGTATACGCTAAAACCTCATCACAGGTTGCATCCAGAGAATACACCATCGCCATTTCAACAACCCCCAAAATAACGGTCTCGCCAGCCAACAGTAACATCATCAAAGTAGTTGGCAGCGGTTTCGGTTCAAAACAAATAGTCTTCTTCACAATGCTGGGTACCGCCTATTCCTCCTACAACTTTACCGATTACGCAGTGACAGACACACTCGGCAACTTCACGCTAACCCTCATAATTCCCACAAGTATAAGCGGCAACTACACCCTAATTGCTGGAACCCAGACTGGCGCAACAGCAAACGCAGCCATAACTGTCCCAGATTTAACAGGCCCCAAAGGCGACACAGGCGCTACTGGAGACAGAGGTCCAAAGGGTGCGGCGGGTCCCGCTGGAAAGGACGCAGACAACACCATCCTCTATGCAGCCCTCATCGTAAGCATCATAGCCGCAGTCATATCCATCGCTTCGCTCCTAAGAGACAGAGAACCCGACGACGACTAACCAACCACTAGCCCCCATTTTATTGGGGCTAACTCCAGTATTTTGTTTCTGCATATGCTCACTAAAATGTTGGTACGATAAGTTATTCATCACTCGTTCTGCTGTTACTTAGCGACCTGTTGCTCTGAAGGATCAGCACGCATTAGTGCCTTTGTTCTTTATATAATCAGTGGATCAAGAATTGTCTGTTTTGTTTGTTCTGCTTGCGGAAGGCGCCACAACCAGCCTGCAACGTAACACACATTCCAGAGTCCAAAAACAGTCGCCTGCGCAGTCGGCTGGAAGATGATGAAACAAGAGGGGCCCACACCAACTACCAAGATTGAGTTTTTGATCTACCGATAAGGGAGGGGGGTCTATGGCAGAGCAGTAGCGTCGCTCCAGCCTTTGCGGATAAGGTTTCGTATGCGCCTTAAATTCTAGTCATCCAAGAGCAACTATTTGATGCGTTCCAGACGGAGCGTGTTGAGGAGCAGTAGCATGGTTACGCCGTCGTCGCCTGCCGCCACCGTAAACCAAAGCGGCGTCAACCCCACCAACCCCAAAGCGCCTAAAACAAACTTTATTGCCAGTGACGCGGCGATGTTTTGTTTGGCGATAACCATAGCTTTCTGGCTCAACTTTAGCAGATATGGGATTTGTGCCAACTCGTCTTTGACCAACACAACATCAGCCGACTCCAACGCCACATCCACACCGCGCGCACCCATGGCAATTCCCACATCGCTAGCCGCCAACGCAGGCGCATCGTTCACGCCGTCGCCCACCATCGCCACCAACCCGTCTTTGCCCTTCATGTCCTCTATACAGCGCAGTTTGTCTTCTGGGAAAAGCTCAGAATGCACCTCTTCGATGCCCAGTCCAACTGCGGTGTCGTTGGCGATTTCAGCTCGGTCACCTGTGAGCATCGCAGTTTTAACCCCTGAGGCTTTAAGCTCTTTTACTGCTCTTAGCGCATCCTCACGGACTTGATCAACCACACAAACCGCAGCCAACCCAGTCTTCGCAACTGAGACACAAACCGCTGTGTGAACGTCTCCCTCAGTGATTTCAAACGCTTCAGTGCAGTCGCAGCCCAATTCACGCATGAATTCGAGGTTGCCGATGGCAACGTGTTTGTCGTTAACTAAGCCAACGATGCCTTTTCCGGGGACTTCAACTACGTCGGTGACTTTGAGTTTGCTTAAATCAATCTTGCGTTCCACGGCTTTGCGTACGATGGCTTGGGCGATGGGGTGATTGGAGAACTGGTCCAGCGCCGCTGCGTACGCGATTGCTTCATCCTCCGCTTTGGTTAAGTCCACGCGTCTGACTTCATGAACTGCTTGCCGCCCAAGCGTCAATGTTCCTGTTTTGTCGAAGATGACTCGTTTGACTTTGGCGAGTTTTTCGATGAAGACGCCGCCTTTGATTATGACGCCATGTTTAGCGGCAATCGTTATCGCTACGAAAATCGTTGCGGGCACCGAGATGATAAACGCGCTTGGACAGGACACTACCAGCAGGATAAGGGAACGGTAAAACCACGTTTCAAAGCCGCCTCCCAGCAAAAACGGTAGCCCCGCAGCTGTGAAAACCGCCAAAGCAATAACAACTGGTACATAGAACCGCGCAAAACGGTCCACCAATCGCTCGATGCCTGCTTTCCGCTTTTGCGACTCCACAACCAACTCTACAATTCGGGAGACGAGAGTTTCGCTGGCTTTCTTGGTTACGGCGATTTTGAGTACGCCACCTGTGTTGAGGGTGCCTGCAAAGACGCAGTCGTTGACCCGTTTAGGCACAGGCACCGATTCCCCAGTCACCAGCGCCTGATCCACATGCGAAAACCCATCTACCACGTTGCCGTCAAGCGGAATTCGCTCACCCGGTTTAACCATTATGGTGCTGCCTGTTTGTACTTCGGAGACCTTGACGCTTACTTCTTTTCCGTCGATTATTAAGCGGGCGTTTTCAGGAATCACCCTTGAAAGCTTCTCCACTGTCCGCCGAGCACGATTTTGAATGTAGCCCTCAAAGTACTCGGCGATGCAGTACAGAAAGAGCACGGTGGCTGCTTCGAAGCGGTAATCCAGCGCCAAAGCGCCCAGCCCAGCAACTGCCATGAGAAATTCAACGCTGAAACGCCGCTCAACCACGAGTTCTTTTAAGCCTGTGATGCCGATGTAGATAGCGGCGGCTAAGATGGCTGTGTAGTATAGAATCATACTTACTGACGCGGGGAGATTGAGGAGGGGAACGGTGAAGTTGATGGGGATGCCGTCGAAGAATATGTCGAGTACGCCGCATACAAGTATGGTTATGCCCAGCCAAACCGCGAAGCCGACAAGTACTCGTTTGTTTTCTGATTCTTCTCCAAGTGCGTGCTCTGGTTTCTCTTTGCAGGTGCCCATAACTATTCCCAAAAAGCCTCGAATAAAACAGACTCTTACCAAAACTAAGCGTCCAGCCTAATTAAAAGCTTACACCACCACGCCTCTTGGATTGTTGTGTGCAAAATGTTAAAAGCGTCTCTGGGAACCTTTTGTTGTTGATTCATGAAGCCGACTGCTGTCTTCATTGCTTTTGCGTTTGTCATTTTCATAGTAGTTGGCGTAGGAGTTTGCGCTGCCTCCGTGAATCAGCAGGCGTTTCCAAAGTTTGCGATGCCCAGAGAACACATCAGCTACACCATCTCCGAAGTTAACGGTGTATTGTGGGTTAAAATTGACGGCGAATACCCCATCTACACAGACAAACTAAACCTCGACGGGTTGCCGATGCTCTATCCTATGCCGCCCAACGCAACAAACATCACTGTCACCTTAGACGGCAAAGAGTTGGCATGGAGCAATTACACCCAGGTGTATCCTTCGATGCTGCATAAAACCGCTATAGGTGACTGGGGGCAAATCTACTGCCTGCTCGAAAACATCTCAGACGAGTTCACCCTACGAATTCACTACGAGCACCCGCTAGAAACCATAAACGGGAGCTACGTGTTCCTCTACGACCTCAACATCGCCCAGTACCTGTCTGCAGAAAACCCCACATCCACAGCCTATTTCACGATCCAATTCGAAACTGACATCGCTGAATTGCATGTTTACACCGCGCCGCCCAATAGTTCGCCAAGAGACTGGATACCTAAAGAATACAACCTAACCCAAGAAGACCCAATCAACACTCTAAAAATGGAAATGCAATCTCAATACGCCACAGACTTACCAGGCGATTTAGTCATAGTCTTCGCAAGCAACACTCTACCTGCAACCCCCAAAGACACGCCAACCCAAGAGTCGACAATTTGGGTTGCGCTTTTGGTTTTTGTTGTGGTTTTGATTTCGGTCTTTGTTTATGTTAAGCGGGGAAGCTTTGCTTCCTGTTTGTCTTCGAGAAAATCTGCTAGTCAAGTGGGCACTTAGGTTTGCTTTGCCTCAAGTGTCAACCGCTTTATCGTGGGCGTTTAGTGTTGGCGTCGAGTCCGACTGCGCGTTTGCGGTAGGATGGCACTTCGAACTCGAAGAGTGACGTTTTCCTCACTGGCTGTCCTTTCCCAAGATTGGAAAAGACTTGAAAGTGTTTAAAACACTTTCGATGCAGTCAACGCGTTTCCGTATGGTTTTTGGGGTTTTAGAAGAAGGATTTTTGGTAGCATTCTTCATGTCTTAGCGCGGTGGCTTTTCGGGCTGCAACCCGTTGCCCTTCTAGGATGGGTTTGTGGCAGATTAGACATGAGAGGGTTCCTTTTTTCTGGATTCGCAACATTAGTCTGTGGTTAATCACATAGTGGTTTGTTGCCATTACATATCGCTCCATTATGCTGCTTCCTTTTTTTGATGTAAAAGCGTTTTTGTCAAGGTTTCTGGACTAAAGTTTAGTCAAGGTTTCTTGACTAACTTTTTGATGGGATAAAGCGAATCCTTTTTGACCCAAACCCCACCAATATACTGCTTAGTGACGCAGATTGCCGCTGATTTCCCCCTTTGACCCATGGCGTTCCAGCCTCTGCACATGCCCAGCCAAGTTGACCTTTAACCCCTACACAGGCTGCGACCACCAATGCCTCTACTGCTACGCATCCAGCTACATCCAAAACTTCCACGAAATTCACCCAAAAAAAGAGCTCCTTACCACGCTAAAGAGGGAAGCAGTAAAACTCAACGGCGAAACCGTATCGCTTTCCAACTCATCCGATCCATACCCTCAAATAGAAGCCTCCGAGGGTTTAACTCGGCGGTGCCTCGAAGTTTTAGCGGAGTACAACTGTCGAGTCCAAATCATAACCAAAAGCAACCTCGTCACCCGAGACGACGACCTGCTCTGCAAGGTGCCCGCCACGGTGGCGCTAACAATAACTACAGATGACGATAACCTCGCTAGAATCATTGAGCCTTACGCGCCGCCGCCAAGCCAGCGGATTAGAGCAGCCCAAGACCTCGCCAAAGCAGGCATCCCCGTCTCCGTCCGCATAGACCCCATCATTCCCAACCTAAACGACCAACCCCAAAAACTCATCTCAGACTTAGCCAGCATCGGCGTCAAACACATAACCGCCTCAACCTACAAAGCCAAACCCGACAACTGGGCACGCCTCGCCAAAGCCTTGCCGAAGGTGATGGAGCCGCTTAAGCCGCTGTATTTTCAGCAGGGTGAACGTGTCGGCGGAAGCGTGCTCTTGCCTAAAGAGTACCGATTCAAGCTTCTCAAGGGTGTGAGGGATTCGGCGGTGAACTGCGGTTTAGGGTTTGGGGTTTGCCGTGAAGGCTTAGCCGAGTTGAATACGGCTGCCTGCGATGGCTCGTGGCTTATGCCTAAAGCAAAGGAGGTTAAACAGTGCAGACTCGCGTGATAATGTTGGCTGACTTCGATTACTTCTTTGCCCAATGCGAGGAACTCCGAAACCCAGCTATTAAAGACAAACCCATCGTGGTCGGTGTCTATTCGGGGCGTACCGAAGACAGCGGAGCGGTATCTACCAGTAACTACATCGCCCGCAAATACGGCGTCAAATCAGGGCTCCCACTTTTTATGGCTAAACAGAAACTTGAAGGCACCGACGCGGTTTTCTTCAAGGTTGACCACGAGTACTACGACGAAATCAGCACCAAAATCATGAATATCTTCCGAACCCACGCATCCGCCATCGAACAGGTCAGCGTGGATGAAGCTTATTTGGATGTCACGGAGCAGGTGGAGGGTAGCTTTGAAAAGGCAAAGGATTACGCCCTCAAAATCAAAGCTGACGTGAAAGCACAAGTCGGCATAACTTTCACCATCGGCGTTGGACCCAACAAGCTTGTGGCAAAAATTGCCTGCGACAGCCAAAAACCCGACGGCTTAACCATCATCAAACCCGACGAAGCCGAGGCGTTTCTTGCACCGCTGCCCGTTGACCGACTGCTGGGTGTGGGCAAAAAAACCACCGCCCGAATGGAAAAGATGGGCATAAAAACCATCCGCGACCTAGCAAACTACGACTGCCAAGTGCTCATCGAAGTCTTCGGCAAAGCTCTCGGCATATACTTCCACAACGCCGCCAACGCCATCGACAACGAACCCGTCCAAGAGCAAGGCGAAGCCGAATCCATAAGTAAAATCGGCACCCTAAAACAAGACACACACGACCTCGCTTTTATTCTGCAGAAAACTGACGAACTAACCGAATACGTTTACAAAGAAGTCACAGCCAAAGGCTACAACTACAAAACCATCTCTATCTACGTGGTTAACGTGGATTTAAGTAGCAAAACCCGCTCAATCACGTTAGAGCAACCAGCCAAAGACAAAGAAACAATCCTAAGAAACGTCAAGTCACTGTTTGAAAAGTTCCTCTCTGAGTCGCCGCTGGAAATCCGACGGGTCGGCGTGAAGGTTTCAGGATTCAGCAAAGAAGAACCTAAG
This sequence comes from Candidatus Bathyarchaeota archaeon, assembly GCA_026014685.1. NCBI lineage: Archaea > Thermoproteati > Candidatus Bathyarchaeota > Candidatus Bathyarchaeota archaeon. Next base: position 107,872 of record JAOZHW010000008.1, on the reverse strand, counting down.
CAGAAACAGTTGAGCTTCTTTTTTGGTCAATAAAATTTGAAAAAAGGAAAAAGGGTGTTTGGCTTATTTGAGTGCCAATAGGTCAGCTTTGACTTTGTCCCCGACTACTTGACCCAAGATGAGTTGCGTACCGATTTGGCACCACTTCGCCAATTCGTCAAGGTCGCTTTTCTGTAATGCGGCGGGTTCCTTTTTGAGGTGTGACTTGCACTGCCTCTCAAGGAAGGCTTTAGCTGCTGGACCCATCTGTTTTGTCAGTACGGCTAGGCATTGTTGTTCCAGTGACATTGACTTATTCCTCCGTTTGGCTCATTGCACTTGTCATCTTGAAGGCGTTTATCATTCTCTGGAAGGCTTCGCCTAAGTCGCCGATTTCGTCTTTGCTGTTGATTTTAACTTCGTGTTCAAGTTCGCCCATGCTTACTTTGCCTGCGATGTCAGTTAGTTTTTTGAGTGGATTAGTGATGCGGTTGCCCATGACTAATGCCATCACGATTGACACGACTGCAATAGAGGAGATGCCTGCTGCTGAAAGGAGTACACTAAAGTTTGCGTAGTTCTGTGATTCCTCAGTTGCAGCTTGCACGTTTTCTACTACTAGCAGCTGGAAGTTGTCCATGTTTGCGTCGACTTCGCGATTTGCGTTTTCGATGATTTCCATCTGTGCAGCAAAACCAGTCATGTCTTTTGAACTGTATGCTTGGATTGCTTTGTCAACGGCTGGTGTTATGATGGTTGTATCTATTTGTTTACATAAGCTAAAAACTGTGTATAGGGTTGAGTCTTTTGGTAGGTTATTTGATAGGTATTCTGAGGTTGCGGCTGTCAGGGTTTGGCCTGTTTGTGTGTCTTTGATTGCGTTTTCTGGGTCATTTGTGACTTCAGCAAGTCCTTGACTTCTTAGCTGGAAACCTTTCTGGTATGCGTTTGCGTAGTTTCCGATTTCTACTTGCTTGTTTACGTTGGCTTGGATTTCGCTCATTTTCATTGTGTTTAATGTTATGGCAACGCCTATGCCGACGAAAAGAGCAACTATTAGCATATAGGATGCTAACATTTTTCCTTTGATTTTCATGGTGTGTTCTGTTCCCCTGTATAGATTCTTAAATCAAGAAGGTCGGTGACAACTATATTGTTTATGAAATGTTAAGATATATTTGTGATGCTGTTTTTTAAAGCTGAAAATTCTCAATAATTTAATTAATAATAATCGATAATTTTAAAACATTAAATACCTATGTGAAGTTTTATAAAAATTTGAATCAAACACCAACTAAACAACAACATTTAATTATCAAAGAAAACCATAACAAAACAGGGTTTTCCATGACTCATAAACAAAACAGGTTACCGCCTGACCAAACAGAAACAGACCACATTCTAAGATGGGGCACCGACCACCCAGGCATAACCACCACCAATCCGCAGCTAAAACTCGAAACATACACCCTCACAATAGACGGCGAAGTCGAAAACCCCGCCAAGCTTAGCTGGTCAGATTTCTTGGCGTTGCCGCAGACCGTTTCTGTTAGCGATTTTCACTGTGTCGAGGGCTGGAGCGTTTTGGGCTGCAAATGGACAGGCGTACGTATCCGCGACATAGAGGCACTCGTCAAACCCCGCGATGTTGCCCGAGCCGTCACGTTTGAATGCGCCGACAACTACACAACCTCCCTTTTCCGAGAGGAACTCGCAGGCGACGATGTACTTTTGGCGCATAAACTAAACGATGAACCTTTAGAGGAGGGGCTTGGGTTTCCTGTGCGGTTAATTGTACCCAGTAAATATGCGTATAAGAGTGCTTTGTGGGTTGTTGGGTTAAAATTTACCCGCGTCAAGGAGTTGGGGTTTTGGGAGCGGCGGGGTTACAGTGACAGCGCCGATGTGTGGCGAAACGACCGCTACCGCCGTTGAGCGGGGTTTCGATTAAATCAATGTGGTTTTTGCTGTTGGGTGGTTTGCAATAGTTTGAGCGCTTAGTTTAATATTTTAAAAATAAGGCAACATTTATAAGGGGTCTGTGATACTACGTTGGACTCTTACGAGGTCACAGAATATGTCCCAGAAAAAAATCACCAAGCTCGAATTTTCAGATGAATCATCAGAGGTAATGGCGGAAATCGTCGTTTCAGCCAAGACACGCAAAAACGACGCCCAAGAACCGCTTTACATAACCCGCGTCTAAAGGAAAAATCGCCTGCCTAATTGCTCCATAATCTGCTTTATACAGGCCACTTATCTTTGAATGGGCGTTTTTTAATTCTTTTATACCCCTTCGCCTTCCGTTTAACCAGAGAAGACTAAACATGGACTACACTGAAGCCACCATAGGCAGAATATTCATCCTCCGACTCCACCAAGGAGACATCCTCCACCAAGAAATCGAGAAACTAGCAGCTCAAAAACAAATCAAAAGCGCATTGTGCTTCTTTTTAGGCGGCGCAGAAGACCAAAGCAAAATAGTCGTCGGACCCAAAGACGGCAACGCCATGCCCCCACAACCCATGGTTACGCTACTCAAAGGGGTACATGAAGGCGCTGGAGTCGGCACCATATTCACCGATGAATCAGGCACACCCAAACTCCACATGCATGCAAGCTTCGGGCGCAACGACAACGCAGTCACGGGCTGCGTGCGGATGGGGGTTGAGGTTTGGCAAATAGGCGAAGTCGCCATTTTAGAATTGACGGGTGGCTCTGCGAAGCGTGTTAAAAATAAAGCTACTGGCTTTGAGTTCCTTGAAACCGTCTAGTTATCCTAAGAAGCGGACGAGGAATATGCGGTAGCCCATCCAACCGTTGTATTCGCCCCAGAACGGTTGGTCTTTGGGGTCACCGAACAAACCTGTCTCGGCAATCATCCGCCTCACCTGTGTGTAATCAAGCGTAGTGTTGAAGAATTCTGCGTTGACGCCGTAATCGTAGAGTATTATATATTTCACGTTTCGCTCGCGGCACAACTCCACAAACTCCGTTATGTTAAAGTACGGCGTAAAGGCGTCTACGGCAAGCGCGGGGTACTGCCAGATTTGTTCACTGGACATGTTTTGAGGTAAATAGAAGCGGAACATGTCTTGGCTCAAGAGGTTGTAGGCGCAGACCAACACCGCCGATTGGTCTTTGGTTAAGTTGCCTGCGAGATATGCTGTTGCCTCTTTTATTGGGATGTGGATTTGGTCGCGCTCAGTCATTTGATATGAGGCGTATCCGCTGTAAGCTACGGCACCTGCAATCAACGCGATGAAGGATAATGCAGCCAGTTTCTTTAGCCGCTCAGCTTTGAGCCCCACTTGCTTTGGATGCCACCGTTCCACTTTGCCGTAGAGGAACATGACAAAACTTGCAGCTGAAATCGCCATGATGGGAAACAGCGGCGTGATGTAGCGCCATTGCCTGTTGGGGATGAACGAAAAGAAAACATAAACCACCAAGAACCATGTTAAGAAGAAGATGTCTTGGCGGTTTCTACGGTACGCAAACAACCCCAACCCGCATAACCCCAAGAGGAAGATGGGTAACGCAATGGGGTGGACGGGGATGTCTTTAAACGGCCAAGTCATCTCGACGAGGTAGAAGATGGGCAAGGGTTGGAAGCGGTTGCTGTATGCAGGGCGGTCTTGTCCGCCTTCGCTCATGACGTACTGTATGGTTTCAAATTTAGTCATGCCATTATAGTGGTAAATCGCCAAGAACCACGGTGACACAATCAAAACAGTGATGACGCCGATTACGACGAGTTTGCCGATGTTGCGCTTTAGGTGTTTGCGCGCCAAAAACAGGACGCTTAGTAGCATCGCTAACGCGGCTACGATAATCTGGTACTTCGCCAAGACACCTATACCCAACGCTAAACCGCAAAAAATCAATGCCCGGTTGCTGTCTTGCTTGTTTAGCCAAGTGTAGAAGGCAAACATGACCAGCGTAAAGAAGAAAATGAGCATGGTTTCAAGCATGGTTACGCGGCTGAGCCAAAAGAACCCCGGCATCGTCCCCAACAATACACTGGCAAGCAAGGCGTGTTTTTGTCCATAGGTGCGCTTGGTGAATTCAAAGAGCAGCCAAATCGCCAAAACCGAAAACGTAACCGCTACAAGCCGCCCCGCCACCTCAGTTACACCCACCAACGCGAAGAAGCCTGTTGCGGCTAAGTCAAAAAGAGGCGGGTAATAGCCGTATGTGGTCATGTAATCCCAAATTTGTCCGCGGCTTAGTAGGGTGGCACCGAAGAGGTGAGGCATCTCATCCCACTGCACCGACATGTACCCTAACTCGTAGCTGGCGGCAGCAGCGAAAACTACAAGAAACGCAAGCAACGCCAACCTGTATTTCTGGTTTTTCACAAAGCCGTTTTTGTGTGTGCTGCTGGTTTGGGTGATGATTGCGCCCCTCTCTTTTTGGATGGATGATTAGTTGGCGGTTCTAAAAAGAGTTTGCGATAACAAACCCCAGCTGGATGCACAAGTAATTTATGGAAGGTTGGTTCTTCAAAAGTCTAAACGTCGTGGAATCCGCTTGAAGAATCAACCGCCCCAAAAGGAACTCTCCATACTGCTGCCAGCGTTTAACGAGGCATCGCAGATACGGCGGTGCATACAAGCAGTCGATGCGGCGGTTAGACAATTCTGTAATAGCTACGAAATCATCGTTTCCGAAGACGGCAGCACGGATGGCACAGACAAAATCGTCGCCGAAATGGCAAAAGGTAACCCAGATTTGGTTCTACTACATTACCCCAAGCGGCTGGGAAAAGGCAAAGCCATCAAAAACGCCGTCAACGCCTCCAAAGGCAGATACATAGCGTTTATGGATGTGGATTTAGCCACCGATCTTGCCTGTTTGCCAAAACTTTTCGAAGTCGCCAAATCCCGCGGTGGCATGGCAATCGGATCACGGCACGTCAAAGGCTCCAACGTGCAGCGCCACGCCAAAAGAACCCTGTTCAGCCTAAGCTACAACGTTTTTGTACGGCTGCTTTTCCTCGACGGTATACGTGACCATCAGTGCGGCTTTAAAACCATGAGCCGAACCCTCGCCGCAGTGGTCCTTAGCAATTCCCGCTCAGACGGCTACTTTTTTGACACGGAAATGATTGTGAACTGCAAAAAGATGGGGTTCCCAGTAACTGAAGTTCCAGTCAACTGGTGTGAGCACAACAAGAATGGCTCAAAAGTCAACCCCATGAGGGACTCCAAAAAGATAATGCGCGATATGCTGGCTTTTAGACTCAACCTCTAAGTTACCATTTACCCGAAGAGCCACCGCCACCTGAGCGACCACCGCCTCTTCGGCCTCTGCCACCAAAAACAGGCACACCTACGCCGAGGATTGCAAGCAAAATAATCAGCCACAGCGGTAACCCATAGATTTCGTAGAGCCAAAACGGCGTAGACTTCGGGGTGGTGGTGTCGCTTTCATAGTAATAGTAACCCCTAACATAGCTGGCAGGTTGGTTGCTTGGAGGAATTTGCTCGCCCAGAGCCACAACTGTATCGTATAGGCCTTGACCCAAGTAGCCCTCCTTTAAAGCTGGCACAAGGTACTGTTGCGCAATTAGGTTTGTCTCTATGTCGGTTATGTCACCTTCTAAACCATAGCCCACTTCGATGCGCCACTGCTGTTCCGCAAGTGCAACTAGCACCAGCACTCCGTTGTCTTTGCCTTTTTTGCCAATTCCCGTCTGCGTGCCGTCCAAAACATCCAGCGCCTCATCATTGAAAACATGAACCCCTAACTTGACTATGTCATTGATTTCTTGGCCAGACTTGTCTTTTATGCCATGCCCAAACAGTGAGGGAAACACACAAACGACGATTTCTGCAGTGGTGTTTTGGTCAATTGCGTAGGCGTAGTTTTCGATGCTGTCGATCCATTCGGTTTCGATGAGTTGGGCGTTGCATGGGACTGCAAAAGTGGCTGGTATCAGCAGAAGTGAGAGAAAAATAATGGCGTAGACGCATTTAGCCAAAATGTGTTGCCTCAAATATCTACTGGCGGAACTTCAGTTGAACCAACCTTAGCTTGGAAGTACGCCGCAGTTGTGAAACCCCATCCTGTACTCCAGAGGTTTGCGGGGAACACTTTGATGGCGGTGTTGTAGTCGCGAACTGCTTCGTTGTATCGCATGCGTTCGGTGGAGATTCTGTTTTCTGTGCCTTCTAAAGTAATCATCAAAGACTGTACAACACTTGAAGCTTTTAGATCAGGGTACGCTTCAAAGGTAACAACCAAGTTTGATATGCCTGACTCCATCTGGCTGGTGGCGCTGTTTATTGCGTCTAAATCTCCGCTTTGTGCTGCACTCATCCATTGGCTCCTCAGTCTTGTGATGTTCTCTAAGATTGAGCCTTCATAGTTGATGTACGCCCGCGCGGCAGCCACCACGTTGGGGATTAAGTCGTATCGGCGTTGCAGCTCCTGCTCCACCTGCGCCCACTTTTCATCTACTGAGGCGTCTAAAGCGACCAAATTGTTGTAGGTGGTGAAGTACAACGCTGCAAACGTTGCACCTACAATAACTGCTATTATCACGGCTACTGTTGCGATAACTTTGGTTTTCATAAATTGCCCACTTAAAGCGCTAAATAGCTTCCCGTAATATATTCATTTTGTGGATACCCGCAACCGTCTACTAATTCGTTCAAAGCAGATACAGCAATAAACTCTCATACATGGCTGAGCTTCTTAACCATCCGCTTAAACCTCATGACCGTCTGCGCAGCATTCAAATAAACAGGCACCCTTTGCCCATGCGGTGAACAACGTCCCTCCACAATCGCCTCAACAACGGCTTCAACCGTTGGTGCTGAAGCTTCGATTTCGGTGTAGCCGTATCCAATCTGCGGCCCATAATGCGCATCCGTCCCCGCCACACGCGACAACCTGAACCTCTCAGCAGCTTCTTGAGCTTTTCTGACGCTGCTGCCAAACGGAAACGCCCGCGCATTAATCACTTCTATAGCGTCGAAGGCTTCGCAGACGTTGTTTCGCAGGCAACCTTTGAAGAAGACGTATGGGTGGCAGGCGATGGCTATTCCTCCAGCTTTGTGGATGCGCTCCACCGTTTCAGTTGCGCTTAAGCCTCGAGGTACGGGTTCTTTGACGTTGAGAGCTACGATGTGTCCGTGGGCACTGGAGACTTCCATGCCGGGGATTATGAGGAAATCGGTTTCTTTTGCAATCTTGAAAGCGCCATCCAAAAAGTTGTGGTCTGTGACTGCGCACGCGTTTAAGCCGCGTTTTTTTGCGTAGAAGACGAGGTCTTTGGGTGTGATTAGCGAGTCATTTGAGTAAGTGGTGTGAACGTGGAGGTCGGCTCTTATTTGTATCGTCACTTTCTGTTTTTCCTTAACGTTGTTTTTTGGAGGAAAGAAACTCTTTTTCACTTAACACGGTTATTTCAGAGATTTGCTTGAAGTCATCGTCGTCAGTTACTGTGATGGCGCCGCTGTAGTATGCCGTTGCGGCTATCAGTGAGTCTGATATGGGGATGCGGTATTTTCCTTTAAAGTCGCCTGCTTTTATCGCTATTTTTTCGTCGATGCCAATTTTTTCTATGTAAGTCGCATACTTTAGGGCTTCAACTCTTGCTTTGGCTAAATCGGGCCTTTTTTCGTGCAAATATTTGTAATAGATCTCCGTTAATGTAACTACGCTTATGGCTGCGTCTATTTCTCCATTTTCTATTTGCAGGATGATATTTTGTACTGCTTCCCAACCTTGTTCTTTTGCGAAGAGTTTAATCAACGGCTTTGTGTCCAGCAGTAATCTACAGTTCTTGGATTCGTTTGTCAAATTCTGTTGTCCACTCTTTGCGCATGGATTTTAGTTCTTCCGAGGGTTTTCTATGAGCGAATAATTCCTCATCGGCACCCGCAAGCTTGGATAATTTTGGGACAGGAACCAGTTTAATTATGTTGTCTTCGTTAACGATTAAGAGTTTTTCGCCTTTGGTTATTTTTAGGCGTCTTCGTAGTTTTGAGGGGAGAGTTACCTGTCCTTTTGAAGAAACAGTTACAGTCTCTGCTTCAACCAAAATTCTTTTCTCCTTACATAAATTTAACTTACTTACACTTATAAAAATGTCGGAAAAACCAATAAAAGTAGGAAATAGCTGGGTCGCTCTATTTTGACCCTAACTTCGCACGTACCTCTGCCAGTTGCCCGTCAAGGATATCTTCGTCTGGGTCAATCTTGTGGAACAACGGCGTTGGCTTGTTGATTTTATGTCCAGCCTCAACAGGTACCAATGCATCTGCCCATTTGCACTGGTCAACCGCGCCCGCCAGGTTTAGGGTTTGCCACAATTGCTGCGCAGTCCTGGGCATAAACGGCTCACAAACCACTGCAATAGCTTTTACGACCTGCGCTGAAACGTAGAATACGGTTCCTGCTTTTTCTTTGTCGGTCTTCATAAGGTTCCAGGGCTCTTTAGTGTTCAAGTACTGGTTCCCTGCGCGACTAATCGCGATAAGCGTGTTGGCAGCGGATTGAAGCCAACCATCCTCGATTTCTTTAGCTGCCTGCGCCACCTTCTCTTTTACGCAGTCGAGCACCGCTTGGTCGTCGGCATCCATTTTGGTGGGTGCGGGGATTGTGGCTTCAAATTTGCTGTTGATAAACGAGAGCGTTCTGTGGATAAAGTTGCCGAAGGTGTCGTTTAAGTCCGCGTTGATTTTATCGGCAAAGCTACACCAAGTGAAATTAGTGTCTTTGCTTTCTGGACGCGTCGAAATGAGGAAAAAGCGCCAGTAATCCACAGGAAACATCTCTAAGGCTTCATCTATCCAGATGCCCACGCGTTGGCTTTTTGAGGCTTTTTGGCCGCGAAACTGGAGGAACTCGGTTGCGGACACGTTCCATGGCAGGTTGTAGCCTTGACCAGAAGCCAGCAGCAGTGCGGGGAGGATGATTGTGTGGAAGGGGATGTTGTCTTTGCCAACAAAGTACAGGGTCTTTGCGTCTTTGTTGAACCAGAATTCACGCCACCGCTCAGGCTGCCCAAGCCGTTGGCAATGCTCAATGGTGGCTGAAACATAACCCAACACAGCTTCAACCCAGACGTAAATCGTTTTGCCTTCTGCGCCCTCAAACGGCGCTGGAATCCCCCAGTCCACGTCACGGGTGACTGCTCGGGGTTTTAAGCCCTCTTTTATCCAGTTTAAACTAAAGTTCTTGGCGTTAGTCGGCAGTTGACAGTTGTTTTCTATGTACTGGATCAGGGGCTGCTCGAGTTTAGTTAGGTCGATGAACCAGTGTTTTGTGGTCTTCACTATGGGTTTGCTTTTGCATATGATGCAGTAAGGCTCAACCAAGAGTGTGGGTTCAAGAAGCTTGCCGCAACTGTCACATTGGTCGCCGCGGGCTTTTTCGCAACCGCAGTAGGGGCATTTGCCCTCCACGAAGCGGTCGGGTAGAAAACGCTGATCATGTTCGCAGTAGAGCATCTGGGTGTCTTTGGCGAAGATGTAGCCGTTTTTTTCTATTTGGAGGAGTGTTTTTTGTACGAACTCTTTGTGCACTGGACTCTCTGTGCTGGTGTAATTATCAAACGAGGCGTCCCAACGGCGAAACAGCTCAGCGACTTTGGCATGGTTGCGTTCGGTGAGGGCTTTGGGGGTTATGCCTTCTTTTAGGGCTGCGACTTCCATGGGTGTGCCGTGGGTGTCTGAACCGCTGACCATCAACGTATCTGCACCCTTCAATCGGTAGTAGCGGGCTGTTACGTCGGCTGAGAGGACGGAGCCGACTAGGTTGCCTAAGTGTGGGGTGGCGTTGATGTAGGGCCAAGCGGATGTTACAAGAACTTTCTCTGGCAAAGATAGGTCTCCAACAAATCGTTTGGTATCGCCCTTATTAAAATTGCTAGACCCCCAAATGTTGGGTTTAACATTTTAGCCATATCCTAACTAAGAAGGGTATAGTATACCAAACCCTGCCATCAGCCCTATGAGCCTTAACAGATAGAAACGTTGGGCAACGAGGCAAACTTCAAACTGCCATTTTTGTTCTTTATATAAGGGAGGGGAGGTAGCTGCTGAGACGTCGCGTGGTTTTCAGCAGGTGCGGATACGATGCCGCATGCTCCACGCACATTTTTGTACAAACAAGCCTTAAATATATCATTGCTGTATGGTTGTGAACCATACTGGAGCATGATTCAAATGGGGAATCGCCTTTGGCCCACAAACAACCACCCAAACCAAACCACTAAACTACGTTAAATTCACCTACACAAACCAACCCATAGAAGTATTCTCAAAACTCCACCAACACTACCAAACCACATACCTCCTCGAATCCATCGAAGGCCCCCAAAAACTCGCCCAGTTCAGCTTCTTAGGCTTCGACCCAAAAACCACCATAACCGCCAAAAACGGCACCCTAACCATCACCAACACCAAAACAGCCCAAACCACTACTCAGCAAACCAGCGACCCCTTCAAAATCATCCAACAACAACTCCGCCCCTACGACAACGACATGGTGGACTTCCGTTTCGTCGGAGGCGCATTAGGCTACATCAGCTACGACGCCATACGCTACATCGAAAAGCTACCAAACCAGAAACCCGACACCCTCGGTTTCCCCGACATTGAGATGGGCATCTTTGAGGACGGCGTCGTTTTTGACCACACCCAAAACCAAGCCTACTACTATTTCCGCGGAGAAAACCGCCTAAGCGAAATCGAAGAACTACTCAAAGAACCCGCCACAAAAGATTCACCCTTCAGCTACACGCAGCCAACAGTTGACACAGCTAAAGCTGATTTCGAGAAAGCCGTCGTGAAAGCTAAAGAGTACGTTACAGCAGGCGACATCTTCCAAGTAGTTCTCTCCAAACGCTTCCAATTCCAATACAGCGGTAGCCTGCTCTCTTTCTACAAGAGTCTGCGTCAAATCAACCCCTCACCCTACATGTTCTATTACAAGTCAGGAAGCCGCCAAATCGTCGGTGCAAGCCCCGAAATGATAGTCCGAGTAGATAAACGCAAAGTCATAACCTTCCCCATCGCTGGCACTGCACCCTTCACGCCCAACCCAGAAGAAAACCAGCGCCTCGCCAACGATTTACTCAAAGACCAAAAAGAACGCGCTGAACACGTCATGCTGGTTGATTTAGCCAGAAACGACATTGGCAGAATCAGCAAGTACGGCAGCGTTTCTGTCCCAGAGTTTATGCAAGTGCACCAGTTTAGCCATGTTCAACACATTGTTTCCCAAGTTATGGGTGACTTGCAGGAGGGTTTAGAGAGTTTTGATGCTCTCAAAGCGGTTTTTCCAGCGGGTACGGTTTCTGGAGCACCTAAAGTTCGCGCCATGGAAATCATTGAGGAACTTGAAACTTCACGTCGTGGACCATACGCTGGCGCTGTGGGTTACTTTAGCTGTAACGGCAACGCGGATTTTGCCATAACCATACGCACCCTGTTCGCGGAAGGCAACCGAGCGTACATCCAAGCAGGCGCAGGGATTGTTGCGGACTCGAACCCTGAGAAAGAGTGGTATGAAACGGACCACAAAGCCAAGGCATTGATGAAGGCGCTTGAACATGCCGCAGGAGAAAGACAACCATGAAAGTTTTAGTCATTGACAATTACGATTCATTCGTCTACAACCTCGTCCAATACATAGGTGAACAAGGTACAGAAACCGCAGTTTACCGAAACGACCAAATCACCCTTCAAGAAGCTGCCCAACTCAAACCAGACCGCATCGTCATCTCACCTGGACCAGGCAACCCTGAAGACGACAAATTCTTCGGCGTCTGCAAAGCAATACTGCAAACACTTAGCCCCACTATTCCCACACTCGGCGTCTGCCTCGGTCACCAAGGCATCATCCACACCTATGGCGGCAAAGTCGTGCACGCCAAAAAACTCATGCATGGCAAAACCTGTGTTATACGCCACGACCAGAAAGGCATCTTCAAAGGCGTTCGCAACCCCTTCAACGCCACACGTTACCACTCGCTGGCAGGCGAACGAACTTCAATTCCAGAGTGTCTCCAAATTACTGCTGAAGCCATAGATGATGGAGAAATCATGGGTATACGTCACATCAAGTACCCAATCTATGGCGTCCAGTTCCACCCTGAAAGCATCCTTTGCGAAGACGGAAAAATCATAATCAAAAACTTCTTGGGGATAAAGCCTTGATTCTCGAGGGCATCCAAAAACTCATCGAAGGCGCCAGCCTCACTTTCGAGGAATCAGGTGCGATAATGACTGAGATAATGTCGGGTAAAGCCACCAACTCACAAACCGCAGCATTTCTCACAGCCCTGCGCATGAAAGGCGAATCAGTCGAAGAACTCATCGCGTTTGCTTCAGTTATGAAGGTACACTGCCGCCAAATCCACCCCAAAGTCAAGGGTCGACTTGTGGACACTTGTGGAACTGGAGGCGACAAAGTCAAAACCTTCAACGTCAGCACAGCTGCTGCGTTTGTCATCGCTGGCGCAGGCGTTCCAGTCGCGAAGCATGGCAACAGGGCAGTGACGAGTAAAAGCGGAAGCGCCGATGTCTTAGAAAAACTAGGGTTGAGTCTCTCTTTGGAACCCCAAACCATAGAACAAATCATTGAGCAAGTCGGTGTTGGGTTTATGTTTGCGCCAGCCTTCCACCCCGCCATGAAATACGCCGCTGAACCCAGACGTGAAATCGGCATACGCACCGTTTTCAACATCTTGGGGCCTCTAACTAACCCTGCATCTGCCGCTGGGCAACTGCTCGGTGTCTACGATGCCAAATTGGTTGAGCCGATGGCGTACACGCTGCAAAAGTTGGGTTGCGAAGAAGCGATTGTGGTGCATGGTCTTGATGGGCTTGACGAAATCTCAACATTGGGGAAAACAGCAATGGCCCACGTTAAAGAGGGAAAAGTGACACGTAAAACGCTGGTTCCAGCTGATTTCGGAGTGAAAAAGGCTGCAGTTAAAGATTTGCATTGTGACTCTGCTGATGAAAGCGCTGAAAGCATGTTCAAAATCCTAAACGGAAAAGCAAACGGCACCGCTAAAGCCGACATAGTTCTCGTTAACGCAGCTGCGGGAATCATCGTCGGCGGAAAAGCCTGCGACTTCGCTGAAGGATTGGAGTTAGCCAAAAAATCTGTCAACAGCGGCGCAGCTTACGCTAAACTCAAAGAATTAGTCAAAGCGTCAGGCGGCAACTTGGCAAACCTTGAGGAGTTAGAATCAAATGAGTGATTTTCTGGACACTTTGGCGATGGACGCCGTCAAGACAATTGAACGCGGCTACTACCAAAACATCCCAACGCGAAGCCACCCAAAAATCAGCCTCAAAACTGCAATCCAAAACTGCAAAATAAACGCCGTCATAACCGAAATAAAATCGGCATCGCCCTCGCTTGGAACCATACGCAGCAACACAAACCCCGCTGAAATCGCAAAAGCTATGCAGAGTGGCGGCGCTGTAGGGCTTTCGGTTTTGACGGAACCCATTCACTTCAATGGTTCACTTGAAGCCCTCATCCAAGCACGCACTGCAGTGGATTTGCCGATTCTGATGAAAGATATAGTTATCGTTGCAGACCAAATTGAGGCGGCAGCAAAAATCGGCGCAAACGCTGTCCTGCTTATTCAGGCGTTGTTTGATAGGCGTTGCACAGAAATGGATGTTGACAAAATGATAGCTTATGCGCACGCGAAGGGATTGGAAGTGTTGCTTGAAACTCACACTGAAGCCGAATTCGAAGTAGCCGTCGAAACAGAGGCAGATTTGGTCGGCATAAACAACCGCAACCTCGCCACCTTAAAAATCGACCTAAACACCACCCAGCAAATCCTCCAAAACTACCGCAAACAAGGCAAAACTGTGGTAAGCGAAAGCGGCATAAAATCGCCTTCTGATTTACAGTTTCTGCGCGGTTGCGGTGCGGACGCTTTTTTGGTCGGTTCAAGTATCATGTTAACGAAAGACGTTGAAAGTAAAGTTAAGGAGTTAGTGAATACCCCTTGAAGTTAAGCAACTACCCCATAGACGGAAAATACGGCAAGTACGGCGGACGCTTCGTCCCTGAGGTCTTGATGGAAGCCATCACCGAGTTAGAAAAGGCATACTCGGAAGCCAAAGCGGACCCAACTTTCCAAAAACAACTCGACTACTACCTCGCCGAATTCGTCGGCAGACCTACACCGCTCTATTTCGCCGAAAACCTCACCCGCAAACTCGGCGGCGCAAAAATTTACCTGAAACGCGAAGACCTCGCACATGGCGGCGCACACAAAATCAACAACACACTGGGGCAAGCGCTACTCGCCAAACGGATGGGTAAAACCCGCGTCATAGCCGAAACAGGCGCAGGACAACACGGCGTCGCCACAGCAATCGCATGCGCTGCACTTGGATTGAAAGGCGTCGTATACATGGGAACCGAGGATTGTGAGCGGCAGCGGCTGAACGTTTTTCGCATGAAGCTCCTTGACACCGAAGTTTACCCTGTCGATTCAGGTTCTAAAACCTTGAAGGACTCCATTAACGAGGCGTTTCGTGACTGGGTAACCAACTTGGAATCTACATATTACCTCATCGGCTCCACCATGGGGCCACATCCATACCCCATGATCGTGCGAGACTTCCAAAGCGTCATCGGCAAAGAAATCAAGCAACAGTTCAAGCAGAAAACAGGCGGTTTACCCGACGCGCTGGTTGCCTGCGTCGGCGGCGGCTCCAACGCGATGGGAACCTTCTACCCCTTCGAAGACGACACAGACGTCAAGCTCTATGGCGTCGAAGCCGCAGGTGAAGGCATCGAATCAGGCAAACACTCCGCTACGTTGGCGGCTGGCAGCGAAGGAGTATTTCACGGAATGTACACCTATGTACTGCAGGACAAAAACGGGCAGATATCCCAAACCCACAGCGTGTCTGCAGGCTTAGATTACCCCGGTGTCGGCCCAGAGCACTCCTTCCTCAAATCCATCAAACGAGCTGAATACGCCTACGTTAACGACAAAGAAGCGGTAGACGCTTTTCTGTTGCTCTGCAAACAAGAAGGAATTCTTCCCGCGTTAGAATCCTCGCATGCCATAGCGCACGCCGTCAAGTTAGCGCCGAAGATGCAGAAGTCACAATCCATCGTAGTTACACTCTCGGGGCGCGGAGACAAAGACGTAGAAACAATAGCCAAATACATGGGTGCAAAGATATGAACAGCATACAATCAGTTTTCCAAAAAGCAAAAGCCAACGGCAGCGGCTGCCTAATCGGTTACATAACTGCAGGTGACCCCACACCCCAAGCGACACCTCAAATCGCAGACGCTCTAATTCGAGGCGGCGTGGACATTTTGGAGTTGGGGTTGCCGTTCTCTGACCCCATCGCCGATGGCCCAACAATTCAGGCGGCAAGTCTACGAGCCTTAACCGCAGGCACAACACCGATGCAGGTGCTGGAAATAGCCAAAGAAATCAAAAGCAAGCATGATGTGCCAGTGGTTGTGATGACTTACTACAACCCGGTGTTTCACCTTGGACTCGACCACTTCCTTGGTGCAGCCAAAACGGCGGGCGTAGACGGCTTTATCGTTCCCGACTTGCCTGTAGAAGAAGCAGATGACTACCGCAAAGCCGCAGCAGCACACCACCTCGACACCATATTCCTCGCCTCTCCAGCCACCTCCAAAGACCGCTTAACCAAAATCGTCAATGCCTCCTCAGGGTTCCTCTACTTGGTCTCACGCTTTGGGGTCACAGGCGCACAGCAAAACGTAGCGGACTCCACTGTGCAGCTTATCCAAAAGGTGCAGCCTCAAGTGGCGGGCAAAGTACCGCTCGCAGTGGGTTTTGGCATATCCAAACCTGAACACGTCAAAACCGTCATCGACGCGGGGGCAGACGCCGCCATCGTGGGTAGCGCATTCATCAACATAGTGCAACAAAACCGAAACGACATGCTAAACCAGCTGCAGACCAGTGCAGAAGCACTCAAAAGGGCAACTAAAAAAAGTTAGGAGAGGCAGGCTCAGACCAGTTTCTTGAGTTCCGCGATGAGTTCTGCCTTCATCTTTTCGTCGCCAGCAATCTGTTTGCGCGCGGTTTTCCAGTCTGCCGAACATCGCCCATAACTTGACTGTTCCCCGATGTAGCTATGAATAACTTGGTCGATTTTTGTTTTGTTTGCATCCGTTGCCTCCACGCCTGCCTCTTTTAGAACGCCTCCAAACCACTTCCAACAAGTCACACAAAAACCTCACCCAAACTATGTTTTTCTTTAGCTATTTGCTTTTCGCCTGTAGAACCCTTATGATGCTGTTTTGGGTTTTGCGAAAGTTTTAAACCAAACACTGCCCCATCTATCTGCGGCGATGGATCTTAGGCGGTGGGTTAGGGGTCCATTACTTCCGTAAATCCTCTACATGACGGGCTGACATCGGCAGCTGAGGCGTCAAAGGCCGCTTAGATCTTCATTTCCGAACCAGTGACTATCCGTCCTTTGGGGCTGGCGGTCAACGGGCGGTTTCCGTAGGGAAACTGTTTCGTTGTTTAGCAGGCGAACCCGGCTAGGCTCGGGAGAGAGCAACCTAAGTTTGGACGTTATGCGCTCAAGGGGGTGCGGGTAAGAGTGTAGGGTTGAGGGTGTCTAGGTGGAGTCTGGGCGTCGAACTGCTGTGGTCCATCGCTACTGTTTTTGGTTTTGGGGGAGTTGGATGGTGAAGGTTGTGCCTTTGCCTTTTTGGGTTTGGTAGCTGATTGTGCCATTTTGGGCTTCGACGAGGCGTTTAACGACTGCTAATCCGAAGCCTTGACCTTTAGATTTCGTTGTGAAAAGGGGAGTGAAGAGTTTTTCTTGGACTTCTTGGGGGATGCCTTCTCCTGTGTCTTGGATGGCGATGTGGGTTTGGCTGTTTTGGTTGGCTGCGTGGATTTTTAGGGTTCCGCCGTTTGGCATGGCTTGCACCGCGTTTTGGATGAGGTTGATTAGGACTCGTTTGAGCATCGACATGTCTGCGTTGATTGGGGTGCAGCCTTCTGTGTTTATGTTCACAGCGATGTTGTTGGGGATAGTTACGACGAGTAAGGCTTCTTCGATGGCTTTGTTGATTTCTACTTGTTCCATGTTGGGTTTTAGGGGTTTAGTGTAATCCTGCAAGTCAGCCACGATTTTGTCGATGTAGAAAAGGTTCTGCTCAATCCCGCTGATGCTCTCCTGCAGGTACCGTTTAGAGTCAGAATCAGGCATCGCTTCCAACTCCTCTTTAGCAAGGTAAAGTTCCCCCGCAATAGCCTGCAGTGGATTACGGATGTCATGGCCAACCATACCCGCGGTTTGCCCAATCGCCGCCATCCGTTCACTGTTGCTTAACTCTTTGGCTCTCTGCCGCGCCAACTCTTCCATACGGCAAGCGTATTCTTCGAGTTTTCTTTGGATTCGTTTGCGTTCTGTGGTTTCCACCAGCGAGAAAACTAGGCCTTCCACTTTTCCTTGGCTGTTTTTGATGGGTTCAAGCGTCCAATCCCAGTATGTGGTGCCTCGATTTGGTTGGTCGGGGAAAACAAAGGGTTTATCCTTAAACTCGATGGATATGCCTGTGTCTCTCACCCGCCTAAAAACCGATTCATTCTCTGGATTTGGATAGAGAACAAAATGGTTTTTCCCCACCATCTCTTCAGGTGTGTAGCCGCAGGTTTTGGCGTAAGCTTCGTTGACGCGGACAAAATTGAAGTCCCTATCAAGATAGACTAAATGTACGTTTTTAGCGCCATTCATCACTGAACGTAGCAGGTTTCTTTCTCTCTCCAAAAGCTGCTGCGTCTTTTTTAATTCGTTAATCGGGGTAAAGTAGATCCTTATTTTCTGGCTGCCTGGAACTACGAAGATTTGCTGGATAAACCATGAACCTTCAACTTCGATTTCCCGCTGAAAATGCGTCACCTTCTTCTCGGTGAAGGCGGAGACGATTTCTTTCCATTGCCTAAAAATCGGGTGAACCGCAGGGTTGCTTGTAAGACCTGCGAAGATGATTTGTGCTGCGGGGTTAGCGAACAGCAAATTACCTTCAAAGTCAGCTTCGATAATTGGGCTGGGATTAAGAATCGGAAACGAAGCTAAATGGGCGTTTCGGTCCACCACAGTGGAGGATTCAGACATAAAATGCGCCTATATCAGTATAGCTATCTGTGTAAAGTTCAATATAAAATAATCCAAAAAAGAGCTACTTGCTAGAATCCCAAAACAAGTACACTTTGCTCTGCACACAAAACCCAAACCGCGCAAGCGCCAAAACCAACTCCTCAACGCTGAACTGAGAGACTTTTTAGGTGAATCCATAATAGTTCGAGGGAGCCTCGGGAATCGCTGCTGTAGTCCATCGTTACTTCGAACTTTTTCGCACCAGCTTCCGTTTAATACCCTGATTAGTATTCTTAGAATTTTTTCTGTAAAATTTCATTCAGGTACCTGAAAAAATTGCTAGTTATGCAAAGAACACTTTTATTTCCAATCAAGTAAACCCTACCTTGGTGATAGCAGTGCCATTAGCAATAAAATGGTCGTACTACACTAAAGAAAACGTTGGGAGAGAGAGCAATAACTATGGTATCTATGAACTTGGAAATGGCTCTGGAGTTATATACATCGGTGAAGGTCGCATATACGATAGACTGATGTGCCATTTTGCACAAGGTTCAGAACCATGTCCTGGTGCGTCCTACTATAGAGTTGAATATACTGGTGGAAAGGATCGTTGCGTTCAGAGGCAAAATGCAGAACTTGATACATATCGCAGGCAGTCTGGTAAATACCCAGCGTACAACACCCGAAAGGGTTGATTCTTCTCCTCTTTTTTCTTTATCTCTGAATAAACAAAATTATATACTAACCAGCGTATCTACCAGCTATGGGAAAGCATAGAGATAGAGATACTTTAGAGTTTATCGATTGGTTAAAGGCAAAAGGAGAATCGCTTGGGTACATAGCTGAATTAGAATACCCTTTGGTTGCCAGAGAATACTTTGTTGATGTTATTTGGAAGCTTAAGAAAGAGCAAACCCCTCTCATGACCTTTGAGGTTGAAACTAAGGATAATAGGTCAATATTTGCGAACACTCTGAAGATTTACGGGACACCAACAGGTAAGGTGCCGAAGCCTTGGCATCATTTTATGATAATCTACAAGGGAAAGCTTTCCGAAGGCCATAAAGATGATTTGACTAATTATATCGCTCAGCATAACCTGTTTCTTTTTGAGGATATCTACGGTAATGAGGAGAACAAGCGAAAGCTTGAGGGAAAACTGCAAACTCTAAGCCTTAAACACAACTTGTCTGAGCAGATAAAGAGAGAAATGCAATCTCGACCTCTCGGAGAGGCTTTGGAAGAGGTGGTCAAGGGCTTAAGCGAGGGCCTCAGTGACGGTGTCTTAGGAAAGCCAGAGGTTAGTCTTGCTTTCAAATCGACCAAGCCTCCTGAGGAAGGCGGCATACCGTTTACTATTACGGCAGAGACAAAGAAAGGTGAGCCAACTCTTTTAGAAAGGTTGAATGAGTCGATTAAGACCTTAAAGCCATTTACGATAGAGTCGCCGCAACTCAAAGGCTTGACAATGAATGGAAAGTCACTGATAGATGTGGAAAAAGGAAAGGCTTCATTAACTTTCGCTCCACAACCGCAAGCCGCACCACCCGTAAGGCTGGAAGTGCCCGGCTCCGACATTGCATTTGATAATGTCCACCTCTGGCGTACCAAATCAGAGGGAACCGTTAATTACTTGTCATCACAGGATAGGAATTTGCCTTTTATTTTCAATTTCATAGTTGATGCGGCAGGGAAAAGTAACAAGTTTAACTTTGAGTTTGAAACGGAGAAGGCTGATGTAAAGCAGGCTTATCAGTTTCAAGAGTTGATAAGTGCTATCAATAAGCACAAGCGTATTTCGCTTGTAAATCCGAAAGATAACAAGCCGTTACTCATTTTCCAAATGCGTGACACCTTTGAGCAATCGGAGGACTGGCGCTATCTATTGTCAAAACTGGCCTATATCCAAGAGAAAATCAATCATAGAATACAAATGCCAAAGAAAATCACTCAGGAAGACATAAAAGATATTTTCACTGCCATCCGAGTGATAGACACAGGCGAAGACTCAGGGCAAATCAACGAAATAACAATGGGATTCCTGAAGCAAGGCACAAGGCAGATTATCGATATTCAGAAAAAGCAAGGCAAGATTTCTCAAATGAAAGTAACACAGACCACAACGCTAAAGCTCTTCGACGAGGAGATTCCGTTTGGGAAGAATACCATCGACTTACCTGATATGCAGTTTGCGCTCCCCATAGACGAGGTGGAACGGCTCGCAGATGCACAGACTGATGGTTCTACACTCAATTTGGTACTCAAACCTGTAGGCGACAAGTCAATAACCTTGAAGTTTGAAGACTGGCCAAAGAAACCTGCCTAATTGACTATTCCTTTTAGGTCTTAACTATTTACAGTTGTGTTTTTAAAGAAGATCTAAGGCGGTCTCCAAAATAGGTAGGTTTTTGTTTGATTTGCGAAGCTGAGGCGTTTTAGGGCTTCTGCTAGGTCGGCTGAGGTGTAGGCGGCGATTTTTTGCGCTGCTTCGGGGTGGCGTGGATAGGGGTTTGTGGTGTTGGCTAGTCTGCGTCTGATTCCGCCGTCACGTTGCGAGAGTTCGGTTAGGATGTCGATGATTGGTTGGGTGCCTGTTTGGGCGATTTTTTGTTGGTTGTAGCTTGCTGAGCCCATGAGCATGCAGTCAAAGCCCAACTTCTCGAGCCGTTGTAGTGCTTCGGTTATGGGTTTGCTGGGTTTGCTTTCAGCGATTTTCTGCATCCCCGCCTTCTCAAAGAACGGATTGTACTTCGCCATAACAGCAACCGCCTCAACATAAGGCGTCCCCGCAAACATTAGCGTGTCCCGAACCAACTTTTCGCCCAAACCAATACTGCGATACTTCGGGTGAATGATTACGCGGCTGATAACGCTGACTTCTTTCTGAAGTTGCTTGATGTCGCCTTTCCAGACCTTTTTTCTGCCAAAACTCATCGGCGGCGGATAACAATAGACTATGACTCCGCAGAGTTCGTCTTTGCGTTTTAGGGTAAAGATTTTTCTTGTTGGCGGGGTGCGGTGGGCGCGGTAGTGGAATTCGCAGAGTGCTTTGTAGTCGGCTGAAGTGCCCTGAGCTATGGACATTTGGCGTGTGAGTGAGCAGTGGACGGCTTTGGCTTTGGGGTAGTAGCGGACAGTGACTTCTTTCCCATACCGTTTATGGATGTGAACGTTGGGGGCAAAGTCCTTTAGAAGATCTCGGTGAGTAGTAGCGGCGATTACTGCCTTGCCATTCTTACGAGCTAATTTTTGGAGATTAAACGCCAAAATCTTCGCGGTATCACGGTCTAAGGTGCTTGTAAATTCGTCAACAATCCAAAATGGCTTGCTTGAGGCGGCAAGTAGCGCGGCTTGATAACGGTGTTTCTGTCCCTCACTCAGTTGGTTGTATGGGCGTAGAAATATGAAGGCATCGTTTAGCCCAACTTGGCTAAGGGCTTCTATGGCTGTGGTTGTGTTTGTTCCTATTGTTTCGATGATAGGTTGGTTGCTGTTAATGGGTATGTCTTTTATGTCTAGCGCCTCTGAGCCTAAATCAGATTTAATTGCTTTCAGCAATGCGCTTTTTCCGCTTCCGCTGTCGCCCGTAATCAGAACCACGTCAGTTGGGCGAATATGGATGTTGACGTTGTCATAGAGGGTGAATTGGCGGGTTTGGTCAACGCCGAGCCCAAAAGCTTCTGCCACTTCTTTAGTGCGTTCTGTTAAGAGTGTTGGAGCCGTTTCGTAGCTGATGTTAACCGTGAAAGTATCGGTTTTTCTGTCGTAAGTACGTTTTAGTTGGGCAATATGAAAATGTTCTGGTCTACGTCGTGTCATCTATTTGCGCCTCCTATGTGGGCAAGTTTGTGTTTTAGCGTTTGAAGTCTACTTCTGCGTCGGGCAGTTTTTGAAACAACCCAAAGCTTAGGTGTCACCTGACTCTTCGCGGCGTAGACGGCTAGTGCCAGTGCCCAAAGCATGTCATCGTGCGTGTTTGGTGGATGGTCAAATGTTAGTTTGCCGTTTTTGCCGTAACTGTATTGTTGGTCGTTGATTTGTTGACAGAGATTTTTGTTGTAGGGGATGGCTATGCTGTTTTGTTCCATGGAGAGTTTGAGGAATGTGAGGAGTTCGGTTTTGGAGTCTTGGGTGAGGGTGAGTCCATCGGCTGAGGTTAAGCCCTCGTCTTTTAGGCTTTCGAGGATCGGTTCGCCGATGCCTGATTGGTCGGCTAAGAGTTTTTTGAACTGAAATTTCTGATCAGCCGCAACAAGGGTGTTTATGACTTCGGTGTAGGGTGTCTGTAATGGGAACTGGTGGGTGTAGACGACTTTTAGGTGGTCTTGGGTCTTCTGTATGACTACAAAGACACTGTAGTCTTGCATTTTGCCCAAATCCAACCCAGCGTAATAATCGCCCTTTAGGATGGTTTGTTCGAGGCTTGTGTATGGCTCGAGGTTTAGTTGCTGGGCTTTTTCGATGCATCTGCGGATGAGTTCCTGCTGGAAGTAGCTGGTTGCGGCTTCGGTGAACTCCGCTTGGTATTCGCGCATGTAGGCTTCTTGTGTCATGGTTTGCTTCATTTCTTCAAGGAATTCTTGCGGGATGAGGGGTTTTCTGTGGAGGGGATTTTGTGGGCGCTGTAGGTTGGGTTGAGGAAGGCTTTGTAGAAGAAGTGGTTTTTGTCCCATGGTGTGGAGAGTAGGATTGTAGTGCCTTTGGTTGTGCTTATCATGGGGTAGATGATTTCTGTGATTATAGATTCTGGGATGAATGAGGCTTCGTCACAGATTACCAAATTCGCCGTGTAGCCTCTTAGCATGTGCTCGCTGCAAGGCAAGGCGATGATTTGTGAGCCTGTTGTGAGTTTGATTAGGGTGTGGGTTTTTCTGGTTACGCTTTTCTTTAGGTATGGGTTGCTTTGGGTGAATGTGAGGATTTTGTCGAACATTATCATGCTCTGCCGCAGCGAAGGCGAAACGATGAGCGTTGTGGTTTTGGGGTGGGTGTAGGCGTAGTGGATGGCTTTGGTGGCTATGGTGGTGGTTTTGCCTGTTTGTCGTCCCATGCAGGCGATGATGCGTTCGGATTGGTCGTTTAGGAGCCGCTCTTGGTAGGAGAACGGCTTAAAATCCAAAAGCAACTGCGCAAACAGCGTTGGTTCCTCGGCTAGCCGTTTCAGCGCTTCTGTGGCGTCTGGGGCGCTCATCGCAGTTTCAACCTCTTGGCTGTGGTTTTGGCTTCTTTGGTGAGTTCGCTGAGGACTTTGGCGAGGTCTTGGCTCTGGTCGGCGGCTCCGTGTTCTTTGAGGAGTGTGGAGAGGACTCTTGTGTGTCCCATCATGACTTGGTATATGTAGGCTTTTTTGGTGTCGTCTTTGGCGTTTTCAACCATGCCTAGCAGTGAGTCGATTATTTTCCACTCTGTTTTTATGAGTTCTGTCGCGCCTCTGGTTTGCGCTGTTTCGTCCTTTTTATAGGGGGATGGGGGTCCTCTGAGAGCAACAAAACCTTCCGATTGATCCTCGGACAAAAAGACACGCCTCAACGCGACTTCTGTGAAATCAGTATGCCTGTGACGGTTCCGGTTAGTCCCGTAATCGCCGCAAAAACTTCGCTGCTCCACGTTCCTAAAAACGCTAAATGCGAGATTTCAAGCGCAGTTAGGCAGAATATCAGAGCTATTACGACTTTAGTGCCTAATACAAGTCGCTCGTCAGGTTCAATTTCTTCTTTGATTCCCCTTTTGCTGCTGGTCTTGCGAGTCAGCGCCCGTTTCACCCAGTCCGTCAATGGTTCCGTAGCCTCCGCTGGCTGCATCGGGAGCGGTTAAACGTCGTTTTCTCGCTCTTGGTCTTCTGGTTGATGGTGAAACTGTTGAGCAGCACCTTGGCTTCTTCAGCGCCGACATGCGCCTTTTCGATGAGGGTTGCGCCCGTTGCCCAAGGCAGTGGCACCGCCGTGTAGTCGATGTCGTAGAGGCCGTCGCTGTAGCGGAACGCGTTCTGAGCTAAAACTACGTGCTCGCGGCGCTTGCCGAGGACGCCGATGAAGACGCCCCAGCTTTTGACGGGTACGTCTATGCCGCCTAAGCCGTTGCTGAGTGATTTGCCGATGCTGGCGTCGCACCATTCTACGCAGACGAGGTCGCCTGCGGTTAGAGTTTTGATTTGAGATTGAATTTCTTTCATTTTCTCCTTTCTTCCCCTTAGAAGAAATGTATCATCTTAAATATAAAGACTCGCTATTTGGTAAATTTACAAATTTACCAATTGATAAAATATCCACTACCACGCAAACCAAGCAGCGAGTTGACTATAAGTTGAAAACAAAAAAGAAACAAAAAGCCGCGTCTAGTTCTTCGACGCAACCGCTTTTATGTAGCCCTCAACCGCCTCTTCAGAAAGCATATCCATCTTCTTCGATTGAGTTGGAATCACTGCGACTTTAATTCTAAGAGGCAACTGCCTCGCCTCCAAAGCCTTAACCAAACACTTCACAGCCAACTCAGCGCTTTTCTGCAAAGACAAATCCTCCCTGTACTCTTCTTTGAGAATCGCCAGAGCAGTCTCTCTTCCGCCGCCTGCCGCTGTGGCTTTGTAGCCGCGGTAGGTTCCGCTTGGATGCGTAGCCAAAACATGCGGCCCCGTCTTGTCCACACCAGCCAATATCATGGCTACACCGAAGGGTCGACCTCCGCCGTGTTGGGTGTAGGTGTGTTGGATGTCGCAGATTTTTTCTGTAGCCACTTCAACGTCTATGGGTTCATCGTAGGTTAATCGGTTTCTCTGTGCCTCAAGACGTGCGCGGTCGATTAGAATTCTTGCGTCAGAACTCAACCCGACGATAGCTGCGCCTATGTGGCTGTCAACGCGGAAAATCTTCCATGAACTGCCCTCTTCCTCAAGGGGTTCCACGTTCTCTTCGGAACCTAAAACCACGCCTTCGGGGCATTGGATGCCCACTATGGTGGCTCCGCGGTTCACTAGTTCCATGGCGTATTCTACTTGGAAAAGTCGCCCGTCAGGCGAGAAAACGGTGTGTGCATGATCGTATGCTCCGGGGGATGCAAACGCAGACATAGGGTGGTGCCTCAATTTTTTGTGTGACCTATAGAGTAAGCTGGGGGCTCATATAAGCATACGCTAATTTAAATCAACGTTGGGAAGCGTTTTTAGCCAGCTAACACAAACATATCTAGCGATGAGGTATGGATACGGATTTTATCGTTGTTTTAGTCACCACCAAAGACCAAGCGGAAGCAGAAAAAATCAGCCAAACCCTCCTCGACGAACGCCTGATTGCCTGCGCAAACATAGTTAACCCTGTGGCGTCGTGTTTTCTGTGGCAAGGCAAAATCGACCGCGCAGAAGAATGCCTAGTTGTGATGAAGACGCGTAAGGATTTGTTTGCAGAGTTAGCGTGCCGAGTGAAGGCTCTGCATAGTTATGAGGTGCCTGAGGTTTTGGCGTTGCCCGTTGTGGATGGCTCAGCGGAGTATCTTGGGTGGATGCGCAGCACCCTAAAACAGTGAAACCATGTAAAAAAAGGGAATTTACAAAAGCCTAACTACACGACCTCTCTCTGCTGACCTCCCTCCCCTTATTTAAAGGCAAAAGTGTGCTGTATCTGAAAGATTAATTGTGTTTCTGGTTGAATCAGTTTTGTCAACATATCTTGACTAAAAACGCCTCTGCATAGTCAAGAAACCTATACAAGAACCCTTAAATTCCCTGCAAAACCATCAAAACTCATGCCAAAAAACGCCTCCACCGCCCTGCTTATCCTTCTCTTGCTCAGCTCATGCAACACGCTGTTTTCCGTCAATGCAACCTCCCCAGAAACCTTGTTTGTGCCAGACGATTACGGTTCAATCGCGGAGGCTATTTTCCATGCCGCTATCGGAGACACCATCTACGTAAAAAGCGGCACTTACAACGAGTTTTCTTTGTCGATTAACAAGTCAATTTCGATAATCGGAGAAAACGCTGATTCAACGATAATCAACTTAGATTCACCCAGCCACGAAGACGTAATGAGCCTAATCTTCCATTACGTTTGGTATGACCCCGCGTTGGTTGTTAACTGCAGCGGCTTCAGGCTTTCAGGTTTCACAATCGCTACCACAGGTGGAATTATATCAATAAACGGCAACGAAACAAAACTGACTGATAACTCAATTACTGCACACATTTCAGTTACGGGTTCTCACAATCAAGTTTGTAATAACAGTTTTTATCCACAAGTATCACTAAACGGAGTATCTGTAACCGGGTCGTTCTGCAACGTTTCTTCTAATCAGGTCGCAGGGGCACTGTATGTGGACGGTGAACACTGTCTTGTCTCTTCAAACAACGTTAGAGGCAACGTAGGTATTTCAGCTAATAACTCCCTAATAGAAAACAACCACTTTCATGACTCCAGCGATTTCTTCACTGTCAGCGGCAACAACAATATAGTATCCGATAATACTGTCGACCGTTACGCTATTGGACTAAGAGTAAGTGGCTCCAACAACACGTTTCTCCTAAATCAGATAACCCGCTGCGGAATGGCTGTTTCACCCGGAACAGGCAACAAGTATTATGCGAATTATTTTTCTGGAAACGCATGGATTCTTAGCAACTTTGAAACGATGACCACTGGAGAAGGAAACAAAAGCGTTTTAGCGCATAACAACTTTGAGGATAACCACAATTATAACCTAAAACACCCAGTTACATCTTCTGAGCAATGCGTCTTTGACGATGGCAAAGAAGGAAACTATTGGAGTGACTACAGCGGAACTGACGCAAATAGCGACGGCATAGGCGACGAACCTTACATTTTAGATTCCGCTCACATAGACCATTACCCCCTTATGTCGCCCTTTAACACATCAACCGTGTCCAGACCAACCCCTGACTGGTTATCTCCCCCTTCGGTGAACCTGATTAGCCCACAAAACACAACATATCCTATTGGAAACCTAACAATAACCTTTTTAGTCGATAAGCAAGTCTTGGAGTATGGTTACATTTTAGACGGACAAGTCACTGTCATTTATGGAAATACCACCCTCTGGGGGTTACCTTCTGGTCAGCATAACATAACGATTTATGCTATAGATAACTTTGGCAACCTGGCCGCTTCCGAAACAACAAACTTCACAATCGAGCAACCACTGGAATTTTCGGTCGGTGCCTTATTCTCTCTACCTGTAGTAGTTTTAGTCAGCGTTGTTTTACTTTACTTTTTTTTAAGAAGAAGGAGCGCACAATAGTGACTAAACGCGCATTTTCAATAATCCTTCTGCTTCTTATCACATCATCAATAATTACATTCTTACCTGTTAAGGCAACGGGGGCTAGAACCCTTGTTGTCCCAGACAGTTACCCTTCTATATCCAGTGCAATTGCAAACGCCACAGATGGAGACACAGTCTACGTTAAAAGAGGAACCTACACTGAATATCAACTAACCATAACCAAATCTATTAGATTAGTAGGGGAGGGTTCCCAATCGACAACACTGAATCTACAATCTAAACGAAATGTGGGTGAACCGTTGTATTGGTATCTTCCAGACCTCTTCCCCATTCCCGTTTGGTACAGTAGAGCGATGTTTGTGCACACTGACAACTTTGAATTATCTGGCTTCAAAATCACTACAACAGGCGGAGACATTAACATAACTGGAAATAATAACCGAATAAAAGACAACTCAATAGCTGCCTCATTGACTATTATTGGAAATCATAACGACATAACAGGCAATACATTTTCAGAAAGCCCCACTGTCAAACGTTTGTACGATTATAATATTGCAGGGAGCCACTGCAACTTTACCTTAAATGAAATAAATTGCGGCGATGTCAATTTCGCTGGCACTTATGATGTTATTTCCTTTAACAACGTCACAGGTTCCTTTTCTTCGGTTTCAGATGATTGTTTCTATTACAAAAATCTCTTCAAGGAAAGCGGAGAATTCAAAGTCAATGGCAACAACAATATCATATGTAGAAATGTGCTAGATCATTATGGTTCAGGTTTAGTTTTAGTCGGCTTTGGCAATAGAGCCTTGTTGAATAACATAACTTATTGCCGAATAGGTATCGCTCCAAGTCCAGATAGTTACATGTATGCTAACTATGTTGCATATAATGAGTGGACTATAAACGCACGTAACTCTATCCTAAACCCCAATGGTAATCTCAGCTTCTTGACACACAACAACTTCGTAGATAATCGATACTACCAAATGTGGACATTCGCTATGTCAAACGATACCGACTATTTAGACAACGGCAAAGAAGGCAACTACTGGAGCACTTATCAAGGCTTAGACAGCAACAATGACGGCATTGGCGATTCGCCATTCTATTTGGACTCCACTCACCTCGACCAGTACCCGCTTATGTCACCCTACAACCTTTCCGCCATAGAGGAATTGGTGCCTGATTGGCTGGTGATGCCCTCAGTGAGCTTGATTAACCCACTGAACACAACTTTCCCAATCGCCAATGTCACCTTAAACTTCACTTTAAACAAGCAAGTTTCATGGTTGGGCTACAGTTTAGACGGACAAGACAACGCAACAATCACTGGAAACCTAACCCTCACCAACCTCTCTACAGGTCCACATAACATTACAGTCTACGCTAAAGACAAATACGGCAACACAGCCTCCTCAGAAACAATCACTTTTACAATAACGCCACCCTCAGAGTTCGCCTCCATACTTGTCGTGATCATTTGCGCAATTACAATAGCGGCTATCATTGTTTGCGTGTATGTGTATAGAAGGAAAAAGAAAAAGTAGGGCTCTTTTACATGCCCAGTTTTAGTCTTCTATACGTCGTGTAATCCACGTATTCAACAAACGGGTTTTCAGCGAGGAATTTGACGTTGATTTTTTGGCGTGACCGTTTGTCGAGCAGTTGACTTGTAGTGCGCAGTATGTATGCGTCGCTGCCTGCACCTGAACCGTAGCTGGTAACCAAGATACGCTCCTCGGGTTTGGCGACATCTAAAACCGCAGCTAACCCGACCAATGAGGCACCAGAGTAGGTATTGCCGAACTTTGTCATCTGAATTGAAGGCATGAACTGTTCCTCTTTGAAGCCCAACTCCTTCGCCACCCTGACGGGGAAAGACGGGTTCGGCTGGTGAGGCACAAAGTAGTTTATGTCAGAAGCTTTGAAGTTGCAGCGATCCATGAGTTTTGAGGCTGCACTTTTGACGTGCTTGTGGTATGCGGGGTCGCCTGTGAATCTGCCGCCGTGCATGGGGTATGGTTCGCCGTCTCTGCGCCAAAAGTCAGGGGTGTCAGAGGTGCAACTGTACCAGCCTTCCACTTCAGCGATAACGTCACGTTTGCCGAAGATGAATGCAGCGCCGCCGTAACCCACAAACGCATCTAATTCGCCGCCGGGGCAACCGCGAGGTGCAGCTTGAGAGTTGTCAGCGCCGATAACCATGGCGTAGTTGATGCCTGACTTGGGGTAGCTGACCAACGCGCAGGCGTCTTTGAACATGCTTGAAGCGGCTTTGCAGGCAAATTCAGTGTCCACTGCATCGACGCCTTGTACGTCGCCGTCTTCTGTACCCAGTTTAAGAACCTGCGCGACTTTGGCGGCGATGGGTTTAACTGCGTAGGGGTTGGATTCGGAGCCAGCGTAGACTTTGCCGACCCACGTGCTGTCTAAACCTGAATGGATGAGTGACAGTTTCCCCGCTTCCACCGCGGCCGTCACGGAGTCTTCATCCATAAAAGGCACGGCGCGTTCGTAGCCGTCTTCTTTTATGCGGAACCGCGAAGAATAAACACCGTAACCCACGACTCCTGGTAACTCGTAGTCTTTGGTGGGTTGAACTACCTTGTATTCTTGGTGGGGGTAGTATTCGTCGGCTAAGGTGAAAGCTAAAGAAATCGTGGGTATGACTTCGCTTTTGCCTACTGAGTAGCGTCTGCGGAATCGAGGAATGACTTCGCGGCCTTCCAAACTGGCAAGGTCTATGTTTGCGCCGCCGCAGACTAACTGGTCAGTTAAACGGGCGGGAACACGGATTTTGCCGCCGTGGAAAGAAACGATACCGTAAACAAAAGCGGATAGTTTAGTGAATTTGTTTGTGGGTTCGTTTATGTAGGTGCATAACTCGAGGGTGCCTTTGTCGTAGAAGAGGTCGATGGAGTCCATTTTGCCGTAGCTTTTTCTACCGCAAACACTGCAGTAGTCGCGGACTTCAAAGTACTCTTTTCCGCAGCACTGACACTTACATGCCTTCAATCGGTCGCCTAAATAGCTGACGCGACGCTCTATCGGTTCACTGCTCATTGAGTTTTCTCTCCTAAAATGGTTACGTAAGCTTTAGTTCCAAACCCCTCGAACTCCACTGTCGCGCCGTGTCGGAGACCGTTAGGTAGGCTGATTTGGCGTTCAACGGCTTCGCCTCGAAGTTGACGATAAACCTCATAAATTTGTGCACCGCCGGTTGCGCCTAAAGGGTTGCCGTCTGCTTTTAAGCCGCCGTCAGTATTAACGTAGACGGGTTTGCCGCCCAATTCGTAGCTAAGCTGCCCCGTCTGGGAGCTTTCGTAGATGCTTTTCCAAGCTGTTCCAGCTGGACAGAAGCCGAGGTCTTCAAGCGACACCAACTCCATCATGGTGGACTGGTCGTTGAGCTCGATTAACTGCAAATCCGAAGCAGCCACCTTGGCGGTTTGGGTTGCCTTTTGCATGGCGAGTTCTGCTGCCAAAAACCTTGACAGGTCTTCTCTGGCTGTGTAGTTGAGGTAATCAGTCGCTGCACCAACCCCTAAAACGAAGACGGGTCGATTAGTCATTTTGTTGGCGACGGTTTCGCTTGTGAGAACCACCGCGGTGGCGCCGTCTGAGACTGGCGCGAAATCGTAGAGCCCAAGCGGTTTATGTGCTGCTTTGCGGGCGTTTAAGACTTGGTCGATGGTGATTTTGCGTTGGAACTGGGCGTACCGGTTTTTTGCGCCGTTCGCGTGGTTTTTAACTGCGACCTGAGCGAGGGCAACTTCAAGTTTCTCTTGGTCTTGCCCTTTTATGCCGTGTTTTTTGATGTAGGCCCGCATCATGAGTTCATGGTTGGATTCTGGGGTTCCGCCTGCATAGTAGCTCCAGGGGTCGTCGAGGAGCATAAGGTCATCGCGGATTTTGTCCCAGCGGTCAGTCATCTTCTCTATGCCGCCCACTAGCACGGTATCGTAGACGCCTGCCTGAATCGCGTGGCAAGCGGTGTTTAGTGCGGCGCTGAATGAGCGGGTGACTTCCATGGGTACGTGGAGTTCGGTTAATTCGGATAGGAAGCCTTCTTCGAGGCCTAACTTGTTGGTTATAGGTAAGAAGCAGTCGGACATGTAGCAGGCTTGTAGGTCTTTGCGTTCTATGCTACATTCCTTTGAAGCAGCAAGCCAAGCTTCCTCGATGAGTTTTTCGGGTTCTTTCCCGTAGTGCTCACCGAACTTGGTTCTGCCAACAGCAACGATGGCTGGGCGATTTTGCATATGGTGGTCTCCCCTTTTTGGTTTAGCATTAAAGGTTTTCGAGGAAGCCTATTAAGGATTTGCCAAATTAGGAGCAAAAAACCCTACCCGTTAATATAGGAAGACTGCAGCAAACCTCGGTAAGAGAGAACAAAGGGGTAGAGGGAATGTTTAGCAGTGTGCAGAAACGGTTTGAAGGGTTCTTCTACAAATGTGAATACGTAAAAGAATGCAGCAAAGTGTCGCCTCAATGCTGTGCGGGTGGAAGCAGCTACTGCGGCGAATACAAAAAGAGAAACCGCGCCGAAACCTAAACGGAATGGTTGATTTCGTTTTCGGTTATCTGTATTTTTAGGCACTCCGTTAACTGCTGGAGTTTTTGGCTTACCTCAACAGGATACGCAGGCGCGTGGGTTAACACCTTGTACTGGCTGGGCAACTGAGCAAGGTTGGCTGCGGCTGAGTCGCGGATTTCTTTTAGCGTCGGCAACTTGTAGGTTAACTCGCCTTTCTCCATGACTTTAAGTAGCAAAGGTTCACCCACAGGCGGCTCATCAGCAAGTGCAAGCACATCCTTCTGGAAGAAGCCATCGCCACCTCGGATTCGGTAGACCTGTTTTCTTCCGGGCAGGGTGTTTTTGTCTTTGCTAAGCTTCATGATGGGCGAAAATTCCCCGCGGGGGGTTTGGGTTTCGCAGAGTTTGTAGATGCCGTCAAGGTAGGGTCGGTCAGCGCTGGTTCCCATCTTTGTGCCCACACCAAACGCGTCAATCGGCGCATCCGCAGAGAGCAACTCGGCGATTCTGTACTCATCCAAGTCGCCGCTGGCAAAAATTTTCACGTAATGCAAACCCTTGGCGTCGAGGATTGAGCGGACTTTTTTGCTTGTCTGCACCAAATCGCCGCTGTCCAACCTGACTCCGCCTAGGCGGACACCTTTGGCTTCCAGTTCCTTGGCGACTACGGCGGCTTTTTCGGCGCCCGCTATGTCGTCGTAGGTGTCGATTAGCAGCGTGGATTTGTCGGGGAAGGTTTTGGCGAAGGCGCGGAAGGCGTCGATTTCTTTGGGGTAAGACATGATGAAGCTGTGAGCCATGGTGCCGAACACGGGGATGCCGTAGGTTAAGCCTGCTAGGACGTTGCTTGTGCCTTGGCAGCCTGCGATGTAGCTGGAGCGGGCCACCTTCATGCCTGCGTCTATGCCTGGTTCGCGGCGTAACCCGAATTCTATGACGGCTTTGCCTTTGGCGGCGTGGACGACGCGGCTGGCTTTGGAGGCAATCATAGTCTGCAGGTTGATGCTGTTGAGTAGGAAGGTTTCGACGAGTTGCGCTTCGATGATGGGGGCGGTTACGCGGATAAGCGGTTCGTTGGGGAAAACAATTGTGCCTTCGGGGACGGCCCACACTTCGCCTGTGAACTTGAAGTTTTTAAGATAAGCCAGAAAGTCCTCTTTGAAACCTTGCTTTCTAAGGTAAGCGAGGTGTTCCTCGGTGAATTTGATGCTTTGGAGGTAGCTGAGGGCTTCTTCTAATCCTGCGAAGAGGAAGTAGCTGCGGTTCTCAGGCAAGCGGCGGATGAAGAGGTCAAACGTTGCGGTTTCGAAGTTTTGGTTGTCGAAGTAGGCGGCGCACATGGTGAGTTCGTAGTAGTCGGTGAAGAGGCTCATGTTTTCCTCTTTGAGGTAGCCCAGAAACGGTTTCATGAATTAGTAGAGTTAGGGTTGTTGATTTAATTCTTTCTGGCACTTCAATAACTGAATGGCGTGGCGGAACAGGTGTTCTAATGTGTAGATTTAAAAGGTAAATGACTTCAAATAGAAAGCTTGATGGCTATGCCGTTAATGTACTCAATCAAACACGTCTATAGGAACTGGAAACTCTTCGCGGCGCTCCTCATCGGCGTAACTTTGGCAGCAACCTTCTTCACAGGCATCTGGATAAAAACTGATTTAGCCGCGGAACAATCGCTGGACAAGCAGGTCAGCTCCGTCTTAACCGACATGGAATCACGGGTAAGCCTCAACAGGACAAATCTGCCTTTGGCTCTAAGGGACATTAAGGCAATGGAGGGCGTAAAAAGGGTCGATATGGTTGCAAGGTTCTATACGCCTGTGGGGGTTCCAGCTGATAATTACACTAAAATAATTTATTCTCAGATGGCGGCTTTCCCTGACGACTCGAAGATTTATCCTGAATGGCTCAATCGACCCTTAGGCGGCATACCTGAAAACTACACGTATCTCGTGGCTGGCTCCGAGTTGGCGCAAAGAGTTTCCGTTGGCGACAACATCACAACAATGATTACTTTCCCGCAGCCGAAATACTACAACCAAACCACCATTTACCTCAATCTTACGGTGGCAGGGTTTGCAGAGTTAACTGACAACGGCTACGCCTACGTTTCAGGCACCAACTACATCACTTACGGATACGCAACCAGTTTAAGTTCATACAGCGGTTACCGCGCGGATTTGATGATTGTCGGCTGGGACAGCACCTTGATGAAGCTGTGGAACTCCACCCAAGACCCCAGCAGCACCGTGGAAATAACGTTTTCCATCGACGTAGACCGCGAAGGTCTCATCAGCCCCTGGAACATCCAAGCCTCAGTCACCAAAATAAACCAGATTTCAGACAAAATCCAAAACCAAATACTCGGCAAATACATGTCCTACAGCTGGGTAAACAACATGCTCAGCAATGCGCTGTGGAATTTCCAGTACAGCTTCAGCAACATGGTAATTAACTTCTTTATGGTTTGTGCACCGATTTTCTTCGTCGCTTGGTACCTTGGCGCCACAGTCTCCGACGTATCCTTCAACATCCGCAGAAGAGAAATCGGATTGCTCTCCACGAAGGGGCTTTCAAGTGGGCAAATTCAGCGCATGTTTCTCACTGAAGCCATAGTCATCGGTGCAGTGGGAGGCGTATTGGGTGTAGTCGGCGGCTTAATCCTAAACCAGTACTATGCTGGAACCGTAAACTTGAACACTCTTTTCAGTTCTCAGATGTTTAGCCCCATAATCATGGTGGTCACCGTCGTATTCGGCGTCATCTTGGCCTTTGCGGCGGTGTTTTGGTCTTCACGCAAAGCCTCAAGGATACCTGCGGTTGAAGCACTTAGAGATTACATGCCCACCGACGAGCGACCACGCCGCAGAATCATCCCCATAGTCGCGTTGATTTTGGGCAGCTACAAAATCGCAGTGTACCTCTTGGGCCTAAACATGGAGCAGTTGATTTATCAGTGGAGTTACTCAAGCGGAAACATACTATTAACTTACCTCGCCTCGCCGTTAGTGCTGTTTGACGCAGCGATGACTTTCATCGGTCCCATACTGTTCTTCTGGGGATTCACCAAACTCGTCATTCGGGACTCAACCAAATTCCAAGCAGCAGCATCCAAGATTTCCTCAGTCATGGGTGACTTGGGCGCTTTAGCCGCAAAAAACGTTAGAAGAAACCCCGCCCGCTTAGCAGCCATAGCGTTCTTAATCGCCTTAATCATCGGGCTCAGCGTGCAGGTTACGGGGCAGATAGCCAGCCAAGAAGACTACATATACAGAACCGTCCGCAACAACGTAGGAGCAGACGTCACTGTCAGCGTCGTTAACGGCTCAAGAGGGCAAGAAATCCTCAAAAACATCACCCAAACCGTTCCAGGCATCAAAAACGCAAGCATAGAAAGCCAACTTACAGCCACGTTAAGCGAAAAATACGGCACAATGACGATAAAAACCATACAGCCCGCTGCATGGGGCGTCTCCGCCTATTACGAGGAAGGCTGGTACAGTGGCGGTCCCACCTTGGAGCAGATGCTAATCGACCTCAGAAAAAGCAACAACACCATCATCCTTGACCGAAGCATCGCCAAACAGTACGGCTACAAACTCTACGACACCATAACAGTGGACTTCGCTTCATGCGCACGGCAACTCAGAATAGTCGGGTTCTTTGGTCCTGAACCTCAAACCAGCAACCAAGGCCAAGTTTACATAGACGCAAGGTCTTCAATCGCGCCAACCTTCTACTCGCAGTTCTACTCCTATGTGCCAAGAGACCTCTTCAACATGACAGAGGGCAGCGACATCTACACTCTTGAAAGTTGGAGCACAAAAATCTTAATCAGCCTCAACCCCGGCGTCAACGGAACCGAAGTGGCAAACCAAATCCGTAGCCTCAACTTGGAAGTTTACGGCGTAGACTCCTTTGACGAACAATGGCGACGCGCCACAGGCATGGAAGACATATACACCTACAGCAGCATCCAAGTGCTCGACGTGCAAAGCTTCGGCCTCATCTTTGCGGTGCTCTCGGCTTCGGTTGGAACAGCCCTCATCGCCATAGTCAGCCTCAAAGAACGCAGCAGAGAAGCCACCCTGATGAGCGTTAGAGGATTATCCTTCCGACAGTTGGTGTGGATGTTTGTAACGGAAAGCATGGCGATAATCACCTTCGCCGTCATCTTAGGCATCATAGTAGGCGTCATCATAGTGTATGGCAACGTAGCCACAGCCAACTCCGCCATCAGCAGCTACAGCCTCGTCATGCAACGCATAATCTTCCCCGCAAACGCCCTAGCCACCATAGGCACCTACGTTGCACTCATATACGCCTCCACAATCGGGGCAATCATAGTCATGACCAGCCAATATGTAACTAAACTAGAAAAGATGGTAAGAGCAAGATGAGCGGACTAAACGTAAAAGTAAGAGACTTAGTAAAAATCCACCACACAGGAAAAATCGAAGTACAAGCCCTCAGAGGATTAAACCTTGACATATCCTCAGGCGAACTCGTCTCCATCATCGGCCCCAGCGGCAGCGGCAAATCCACCCTGCTAAACATCATAGGCGGCCTAGACAA
Organism: Candidatus Bathyarchaeota archaeon; assembly: GCA_026014685.1. NCBI lineage: Archaea > Thermoproteati > Candidatus Bathyarchaeota > Candidatus Bathyarchaeota archaeon. The sequence goes on along the minus strand of JAOZHW010000008.1, from coordinate 71,434 downwards.
AGCCACCGCAGGCACCGTAACCGTCGGAGAAAAAAACGTAACCTCCCTTTCCGTACGGCAACTCGTAGACTACCGCAGAAAAATGGTCGGCCACATATTCCAAAACCTCAACCTAATCCCCACCCTCACAGCGCAGGAAAACATCGAGTTCTCCATGGTAGCATCAGGCGTCAAACGCAGCAAACGCAAAGAACGCGTCCAAGAACTCCTCAAAATCGTAGGCTTAGAAGCCCGCGCCCACCACAAACCCGAAGAACTCAGCGGCGGCGAACAGCAAAGAATCGCCATAGCCTCAGCCTTAGCCAACGACGCCCCCGTCATCTTAGCTGACGAACCCACAGGCGAACTCGACACAGCAAACGCACGCATCATCGCAGAACACCTCGTCAAAATCAACCGAGAACTCGGAAAAACCATCATCATGGTTACCCACGACCCAAGCGTCGCCCGCGTCTCCAGCCGTATCTTGCGCATCGAAGACGGCGTAATCAAAACCGCTTTGGCTCCCTCCGAGGTCATCGAGCAAGAAAAAGCCCACTCATATGTAGACCAAATCAAAGCGCGCATAATCGAAATAAACGACCAGATGCGCCAGTTAGACAGCGATTTCCGAACAGAAAAAATCGACGGCGACGAATACATGCAGAAACGCCAAACACTCAAGCAAGTCCGAGATAGCCTCAAAGAAGAATGCAGCCGCATGGGAGTCATCCCCCCATAGCTTTACCTTTTTTCCGTTTTATGGCGCTTTATTCCAAGGTTTAGTGTAAAAGAAATACGATAAATTCACTATTAGCATCACCAAAAAAATCAGCAATGGATAGTTGGGTAAGGGTTCAGCCACTGTTGGAGGAGGCGGATACCCCGGAGTCACTGGAAACCCTGAGTCAATAAATAGCCCAATGCCCTGCACTATTTTTCCATTCAACAAAAGCAGCACAAATTGACTAGAAAGAAACAAAAAGAAAACCATGACCGCATTGAAAATTAAGAGCTTCTTATTTGCCATAGCGAATACCGAATTTATTTAGCGACAATTACTTTTTAGCCTTTTATCTTTCTATTGAGATTTTGCTGACGCCCGCCTCTTTCTCCAAAATAATCACATGATCACCCTTAGCGGCAAACGCCTCACTGTGGGTAACCGCGATGATTTGCTCAATCGCCTTGAAGCGGCTTATCGCCTCGGCTAAGCGTTCTATGCTGCCGTCTTCGCTGCCCAAGTTCTCTGTGGGTTCATCAAGCATCAACATACTCAACCCATGCCCCGTCCGAGACTGCATAATCAACTGCCCCAAACCCAAACGGTAAGCAAACGCCAACAACGTGCGTTCCCCGCCTGAGAGGTTGCTGACTTCTCGGGCTACGCCTGATTCGCTTTTGACGTAGGGGCTGTAGGTTTCGTCTATGACTATGTTTAGCATGGGGGTTTCGCCGCCGACGAGGCTGTCAAGGATTTGTTGCACGAAGTTTCGCAGGACTTTGACGAATTCGCTGCGGAGTTTAGGTTGGATGCTGCGGTAGGCGTCGCGTATGGCGCTTAGGAGTTCGACGGTTCGGCGGATTTTTTCTATCCGATCCAGCTTTTCTTGGGCGAGGTTGATGCGTTCTTTGGTGTCGTCTAAGCGGCGGGCTAAGTCAGTTTTGCGGCTCTCCTTTGTGCGCAGGTCAGATTCGACGGCGTAGTACTGCTTGAGTGCTTGGTCTTTTCGGTCTTTAGCCGCCTGCAACTCGGAGAGGTCGAATTTGGCGATTTCAGCCACACACGCATCCAGCTCAGCTTTCAGCGCTGTTTCCTGCCCCTGCTGCGCTTCGAGTTCAGCGGATAGATTCTTCAAGTTGCCCTCTTCTTCGGCGATACGCGCCTTTAGGTCAGCGCCGCGAGTGAGGCAGGTCTGCAAGTCGCTGTAGGCTTGGGAAGCGAGGGTTTTGGTTTTCTGCAGCGTCGCCACTTCAAGCCGCAGGTGATTGATGAGTCTTTCGCGTTCGGCGTTTTCCTGTTTTATGTTCTGCAGCAGATCCGTCTTGTAGCTGCCCACTAGGGGTTGACTGCAAACTGGGCATTTGCTGTCCTCTGTGGCTTCGGAGAGCGTGGCGGCTCGTTTTTGGTCCTGCTGCAGGCTTCGTGAAGTGGCTTCCTGCTCGGCGCGAAGCTGAGCGATTTTATCGTCAAACCCTGCAAGGTAAGCGCTTAGTTGCTCAAAGGGCTGGTTGGTAGGCAGCCCCGCTTGCTCCAGTTTAGCAAGGCACAGCTTCATCTGGCTATCCAGCGAGTTCTGGCGTTGCTGGAGGTTGTCGATTATGGTTTTTTTGCCTTCAAGCCGCTCAGCCAGCGACGCCAACGTTTTGGTCATGTTCGCGAGGTTGGCGTTTAGGCGGGCTTCTTTACGTTTAACCTCTTCAACGGCGAGTTTCTTCTCTTCGCAGCGTTTGAGGCGCAAATCAGCTTCTTCCAAGCCACGTTTAGCTATCTCTAATTTCTGGACTGAATCCTCCAATGCCATCTCTAACAGAGTGAATTCTTCGCTGGCACGGTTGTACTCCGCGTTAAGCTTCTCCAACCCGCTAACATCAGGGTCTTTTTCGTAAACGCGCTTCTCTGTTTCGTAGTCACGTTGGTACTGGGCTATGTTGCTCCATGCAATCTCGTAGTCGGATAAACCGAAAAGCTCATCCAGCCGCCTCTGCCTATCCCGCGGAGCCGCATCCAACAGTTCCTTTAGGTGCTCTTGACGGAACCAGACGATTTCACGGTACAACTCCTTGTCCAATCCGGTTATGGCTTTAAATTGTTCAGCTATGGCTTCCGTTTTCATGCTGGCAATTAGGCGGTCGTCTTCCCAGAGTTTAAGCTGCTCAAAATCTTGGCTAATGCCCTTGCCTTTACGCTTTAACCCGCGGGTAAGCTTGTAAGTCTTGCCGTTCTGAGTAAACTGCACCGTAACCCGACACCAATCCGCATCTTCACGCATCAAATACTCAAAACTACGCCCCACCGAATCCCCAAACAAAGCAAAATCAACGGCGTAAAGCACGCTCGATTTGCCGCATCCAACCCCGCCCACGACACAGTTGAAGCCACGAGTGAAGGGCACGGTGGATTTGGTGTGGCTACGGATGTTTTCAAGCTGGACGACGTCGATTTTCATTGGGTCAACTCCTCGATGGTTTGCTTGACTTTTTCGTCCTGCTTACGGGCCAGCGGGTCGATGAGGTTGAGGGCGCCGTGGGCGATTTTTTCTGCGTCTTCTTTGCCGTAGCGGTCAGCGAAAATCTGCACGAAGTAATCGTAGGCTTTGGTTTTTAGGTCTTTGAATTCGCCCTCAAAAATCGAGCGCACCACTTCGTCGGCGACGGCAGTTTCTTTAAGCTGCACAATCGGGTGCACCAACAAAGCTTTTTGGGCGGCGCAGCGGATTTTGGGCACATCCACCTCGGTTCGGCTAGCTTCCGCGGGCAACGTCCCCTTGAGAACGGGGATAATTATGGCGTCTGCTTCATCAGCCTCCTTGACCATCTGGGCGGCTTGCTCAGTGATTTTCGAAGACGCCATCCCCGTGAAATCGTACTCCAAAATGATGAACCTGCGGGGGGAGGTTAATTCGATTAGTTCAGGGGTAACTTGGCCTTTTTCGTCTACTTGAACGTGGTAGAAGCCTTTGGTGATTTTGGCTTCGTCGTAACCCACGGTTTCGATGCAGCCACTGTACACTAAGAGGCCGCTTTTGAATTTGCCCATGTGACGGTCGTGGATGTGGCCGGCGGCGTAGTAACAGAAGCCATCGGGTAACAAATCGGGGGAGATTTCAGCCTCAATGTAGGGAGGCGTAACGTCAGGCAAATCCACAGCGCCATGAAAAACAAAGATGTTGGCCAGGCCAGCTTGGGGTTGGGGCGGGTTTTCCTCCATGAATCGGGGGAGCGCCTCCTGCGTTTTATGGCGGTTGTGGTAGTTGGGGATACCGTACACGTAGCAACAGTCAAGTTTAGTCCAGCACGCACCCTTGTGCCTTGGCAAGTGAATGATTAGTCCTGCGCTGTCGAGCGGGTAGAGTATGGTGCTGGTTATGGTGTTCGGAGCTGAATCGTGGCTGCCGTCGACGGTTAGGACGGGGATGCCTGCGTCTTTTAGGCGCTTAAAACTCCGAATAGTGTTCTCCAAGGTGTGGTTGCTGGGGCGGGCTTGGTGGAAGAGGTCGCCTGCGATGATCATAAAGTCAGGTTTTAACTCGATGGTTTTGTCTACGAGTTCGCTAAAGGCGTTGTCGAAGTCTTGCCTACGCGCCTCTAAGCCGTACTGCGCATAACCTAAATGCAGGTCAGAGGCATGGACAAAGCTAAATGGTTTCAAGCAGGTAAAGACTCCCTTACACACCCATTCGTTGTTGATATGATGTTCTACTTTAAAGCATTTATGATAGCCGATTCTTCCCGATTTTTAGGCGACTTTTTGGCGTAAAAATATAAGATACAACATGCATTAACAGTGAAAAGGCGCCCAACAATCATGAAATGCCAAACATGCGGACAAGAAACCATGATGCCGTTCCGCTGCCCCTTCTGCGGCGGACAATTCTGCAGTGCACACCGCTTGCCAGAGAACCATAAGTGTCTAGGCATCAGCACCGCCCGAGCACAAACCCAAGAACGGGTCATGACGCCTCAAGCCTATAACTCTTACAATTACAGCTACGTGTTTGGACAGCAACCCCTGCAACGCCAGTACCGCATACGCTGGAGCAAAAAAGAAGTCAAACACCTATCCATCGCTGCAGCGCTCGTCATCGGCATAGGTTACTCCATGGCGTTTTACAGTTTCGGCGGCTTCGGCTTGAACCTGTTAGTGATGTCGGCGTTCGCTTTGGTTCTGACAGCTTCTTTTCTGGTTCATGAAATCGCCCATAAAGTTATGGCGCAGAAAGCAGGCATGTGGGCAGAGTTCCGCCTAACCACGTGGGGAGCCCTCTTAACCTTCGTCTCAGTTTTTATGCCATTCAAAATGATTGCCCCCGGCGCTATGATGATTGGAGGCAACCCGCCGACAGCTAAAGACATGATAAAAATCTCTGTTGCAGGAGTCGTAACCAACATGATTTTTGCAGCGGTGTTTCTGGCTTTAGCGTTTGGATTGCCCTTCATAGATGGTTACTGGTGGGCCATGCTGATTTTCTCAGCTTACATAAACTCGTTTATGGCGATCTTTAACTTGGTGCCCTTCGGAATCTTGGATGGATACAAAATCTTTATGTTAAACAAAAAAGTGTGGGTGGCCGCGTTTATCCCAGCAGTTATTCTAACAGCGATAACAGGCTGGATAATCTTCTTCTAAAAAGTCACATCGCACTACCGAAATGCAACGCCTTCCCCCAAAAAATTTTCCAACGAATACTTTATGGATTAGCGACGTAATTTAAGGGGTGCCTAAAACAAAATTAAAAGCAAAAAGTTGCTTAGATAAGTTCGATTGTTACGTGTACTTCTTCGGGTACACGGATACGCATGATTCGACGCATGACACGCTCTTCAGAGTCGATGTCGATGAGGCGTTTGTGGATGCGCATTTCCCAGCGGTCCCATGTTGCTGTGCCTTCGCCTGATGGACCTTTAAGGACTGGAACACGTAGGCGTTTAGTCGGCAACGGGACTGGACCGTTCATTTTGACCCCTGTCTTAGAAGCGATGCTTCGTAGTTCTCCGCAAACCTCTTCTAGTTTCGCGTAATCGGTGCTTGTGAGGCGTATTCTTGCTTTTCGTACCATACTGGTCCATCAATCCATTGTTTTAACGGTTTAATATACGTTAGTGCACCATAGAGACATAGGCGGAACATAAAAACCTATCGTCGCACTTTAATTCTTATCATCTAGTGTTGTCCATTCAACCATAATAGCGTAGGTTTCCGATAAAAAGTGCACAGTCAGGTTGTTGAAAGTTGCTCCACCGTGTTTCTCAATATTTAGTATTGATATGTAATAGTATGCTGTATGTTATTAATAGAACCAAAAACAAACTCTTAGTGGTAGGCAATGGTCAAAATAAAGTTCTACGGAGGAGTTAACGAAATTGGCGGTAACAAAATACTCCTCGAAGACAAGAAAACAAAGGTTCTCTTAGATTTTGGTCAATCCTTTGTCTTTGGGCAGGACTACTACACTGGTTGGTTAGCTCCAAGAGCCCTTAACGGGTTAGGAGACTATTTATGCTTCAACTTGTTACCAAGAATCGAAGGCCTGTATTCTAAAGAAATGTTATCCCACTGCGATTTGCAGTACTGCAAACCCAAGATAGATGCAGTCTTTGTTTCCCACGCCCACTTCGACCACATCAATCATCTGCAGTTTCTGGATCCTGAAATTCCTGTTTATGCAGGTGTCGGAACCAAACTGTTTATGGAATGCATGGAAGAAACAGGGTTCTCCTGCAATTACGGAAACCACACCTTTAATCTTTTTAGAACAGGCGATAAACTCAAGGTCGGAGACCTAACAGTTGAGCCAATTCATGTTGATCATTCAATCCCCGCTGCCTATGGCTTCATAATAGAAACCTCAGCAGGAAACGTTGTTTACACTGGCGATTTACGCAGGCATGGTCCAAGGTCTGATTTAACAGAAGACTTTATCCAAAAAGCAAAAGCCGCTGATCCTGTGGCCATGATCTGCGAAGGAACCAGGATGGCAAGAACTGAAAAACACAAAAACATAAGTGAACCAGACGTAAAAAAACACGCTAAGCAAGTAATTGGCAATACTGATAAGATTGTTTTTGCATCCCGTTACAGTCGAGATATTGATCGCTTCAACTCTTTCTACGCTGCAGCTAAAAAAGCAAACCGCAAACTTGTCATAACCCCAAAAGCGGCGTATCTGCTTACAAAACTCCAAGACGACAGACACCTATCAGTGCCCGACCCTCTAAAAGACAGCAACATCTTGGTTTACTATAAACGCAAGAAATCTGGAAACCACGATGACAAAGACTACTTCCTATGGGAAAGAACCTTCATGGACAAAATGGTAACCCACGATTATGTTCACAAAAACCAAAAGCACCTCGTTATGGATCTAGATTTCTATCAATTCACAGAACTAATCGACATCAAACCAGAGCCGAGCAGCCACTTTATTCACAGTATGAGCGAACCTTTCAGCGAAGAAGACATAGAAGACCAAGTCATGCACAACTGGCTTGAGCACTTTAAGCTAGAGTTCCATCAGATGCACGCTTCAGGACACATGAATAAAGAAAATCTATGTGACATGATTGATACAATAAACCCACGAATCCTCTTTCCAATACACACCGAGAACCAAATGCTGTTCAAGAACTATTATGCTAATACGCAACTGATTCAGTCAGCAAAAGAATATCGATTGGTCTAATCGCTTTACCTAAGTAATTCTTTAAGCAAGGTAAACAACCACTATTATATCTGACATAATATGACTTAGCATGTTACCGTTAGGTTGTATCTCATATTTTGTGTTGGAAAAAATTCCCATCAGAAACAATAAGGTTAAAAAATAACTCTGATGAAGCAGCAATGATAAAATTATGAAAAAAGCCTGCGTACTCCTCGTCACATTGTTTCTCATAGTTACCTTTTCCATAATGGCACCAGCAGCAAAAGCCCAAACACAAAACGATCCAACAGAAGTAAAAGTTGGAGTCTGGCTAATCAACGTAGAAAAAGTAGATTTAGCAGCCAGCACCTTCAAACTAGATTTCTACATATGGTTCAAGTTTGACCCCGACAAAATAAGCCTCCAAGAAGTAAAGGAATTCGAATTCGTAAACGGAGCCCCGACCAGATACGAGGTTACAGCAGAAAAAGGATACTTAGAATACAGAATTAAAGGAGACTTCTTCAAAACTTTCGACTTCACAAAATATCCCTTCGAAAACCAAAAATTAAACCTACAAATAGAACATAAAAACCTCGACACCACAAAACTTGTTTATGTCCCAGACGAAGAGGAATCAAACATTGATTCAGAAGCCAACGTGGCAGGCTGGAGCATCAGCAGCTTCGAAGTAGGCACAGTTACCCATTCATATGGCTATGAGTCCTTCTCTCGTTTTGTCTCTAGCGTTGTTTTGCAGCGTCCCCTGTTTTCATCAATTTTTAAGAGCGTAATGCCGATTGCAGTAATAACCACGATAGCTCTGCTGGCTTTTTTTGTGTCACCTAAAAACTTTGCACAAAGAATAGGATTAGGCGTTACTACCCTGCTCTCTGCGACCGCGTTTCATCTCTCGCTTCTAAACGGGATTCCGCCGACGGGGTATTTAACGTTCGCAGATAAGATGATGATTTTTGTCTATATCATTTTCCTGTACAATCTTTCAGTTTCAGTTCTGATAATGCGCTACGTAGACCAGAAAAAAGACGAAGCTGCAGAAAAAATAAACATGAAAGCACTGAAAATATTGCCGTTTCTAATTCTATGCGGCGTTGCGGTTCTATCGCTAAACCAACTGCTACTATAACTTGGGTTACCACACGGTCTTTGACAAAACAAGCACATACCCATGCAACCAAAAATCGACAGCTACATGTTGCTTTGGCGAGTTTGCTTGGCGTTTTGAACCATGCGTTTAACCTCAGCCTTGCTTAAAGGGACAACGACAGGGTTGTCTTGGGCCTGTGTTTGGCCGATTCGGCAGGCGGCGATGAAACCTGCAGCTAAACCCACCTCCATTATGGCGACAAGAATTAAACTTGCAACTATGGGTGCGTTGTATCTTATGAGGTCCACGCCTATGGCTTCGAAGATGGCGGCGAAACTTTGAAACTCATACATCATCATCAACGAACCCCTAAACTGAGTTGCCAAAATTAACGCAAGCGAACCCGCCACGACTGCAAAAATAACCAGCAACGTAGCTCGTTTTAGTTTCGGAAACGCAAAGAAGTTGAAGCTTGCCCCGATAATCATGAAGGCTAAGAAGGTCATCAATGGCGCTACTATGGAAGAAACTGTTATCAGTTCAACTCGTCCCCTTTACAGCCCAGAGGCTGCTGAGAATATGACGACTTCATAGAAACATAAGCGTTTTTGCGAACACAATTTAACAAAGCGCTAAACCGCTAAGCAAAGCCCAGAGGGCTAAGTATGCAAACTCCAATTAACCCATCCCCACCAACACAACAAAGAAGACTAAACGATGTGCCGCCGTAGCTTTTTTGCATCTAACTCCAAACTTTCTGGGTCACGCATAGACGTGTGGTCACGGAATGCCCCATCATGGCTGCCCACGTTTCGCTGGTACATTGGTATGACATGGACATGCAGATGAAAAACCACTTGCCCCGCTGCTTCCCCACTGTTCTGCACCAACCTTACACCAGCCGCGCCAAAAGCATCCCTAACCGCCCCCGCAAGTCGCTTGGCGATTTTGAACAGGTAAGCCGCTTCGTCTTCTGGTATGTCGTGGATGTTCTCGTAGTGCCTTTTAGGTACAACTAAGGTGTGACCTTGGTTAACTGGGCGGTTACTCAAAAAAGCCACAACCCCGTCATCTTCATAGACGAAATCCGCAGGGGCATCTCTTTGGATTATTTTGCAGAAAATGCAGTTTTCACTTAGCTGAGTCATACCTTTCAGGGGTTTAGTGGTAGGAGATTGCTTTTATAGAATTCCCCATTTCAATACAGATATGGATACTTTAGTGGATGATATCGGTAGTTTCCCCCTGCCAGCGGGAATCAAAAGAGACGACTACACCAAAGCCTACGAAGCCGCACGAGAAGCCATAACCAAAGGCCAAGACCCCACAAGCAGCCAATTTGTGAAGAAAACCTTCTACGACACCGTAGTCGAATCCTTCAAGAAAAAACTGGCGACTGGGCTAGATGTGGTTAACTTTCCCCAGCACTTCAGCGGACTTCGCCAAGTAGGCGACGCAATCCATGAAGCCATGGCCGCAGGCTCCTTTGTGGTGCCCAAAGAAAAAGCGTTCCTCCCAGAAGTCTACGTATTAAACAGAGAAGCCAAACAGTTAAGTGAGGAGTTCGGTAGAAAAATCCAGCTGCGAATTTCCCTATTCGGCCCCTTAGAGCAGTACCTAAACGAAGTCGGCGCCACAGCCTACCCCGACGTGCTGGAAGGGTTTGCGGAAACGATTAATCGCTTCGCCAAAAGCACCATCCTAAACAACAAATACATAGAGACCACGGTGGTTTCAATCGATGAACCCAGCCTCGGTCACAGCAGCTTCAGCGGCACCCCCGAACTCATCAGAAAAACGCTGGAAAAAGCCTACGATTTCCAAGGCCCAACCAAACAAATCCATCTGCATTTTGCTTCAGCCATCCACGATTTGCTCTCCGTTGAGGGGTTGGATGTTGTGTCTTTTGAGTATGCCGCTTCACCGAAAAACATCGGCTCCGTCTCCAAAGCCATGTTGGAAGAGGCGGACAAGCAGATCCGTGTGGGCATAGCCCGAACAGACATAGACGCGATTTGGGCGGAGCTCTACGAGAAAGGCGTAACTGAGCCGACTGCTGAGCAGCTCGTGGAGCCTTTGGAGGTGATTAAGAAGCGGTATGCTTTTGCTAAAGAAAAGTATGGGGAGAAGATGACGTTTACGGGTCCTGACTGCGGTTTGGGAAGCTGGCCCAGCCAAGACGCAGCCGCGTTGGTGCTGGAAAGGGCAGTGAAAGCAGCAAAAGAGCAGTAAACCTTTTCCCCATTGTAACACCGTTAACAATAAGTATTACTCAATATAAAGGTAATACCAGTGAAATCAGTATGGTCGAAGAAGTCATTGTTGTCAGCATCACCAAAAAGGGACAGGCAACAATCCCCAAAAAAATCAGAGAAAAATACCGCATCAAAGACAAGGCACTACTTGTAGACGACGAAAAGGGCATATTACTCAAACCTTTGCCATCACCCGCCGACGGATTCGGTTCTCTAAAACACTTGTTTCCCGATAAAACTGCAAGAGAATTAGTTGAAGAAGGTCGACGAGAAGACTACGAACGTGAAAAGAGGTTGCTCAGACTTGCTGGATTGTCTGACGTTTGACACCGAACCAATCGTGGCTTTCTTCCGTGGTGAACCGTGGGCTAGACAGGTTATAGACCTACTACAGAAAGTTCAAAACAAAGATGCAGAAGGATACATCAATATCTTCAACTTAACCGAAGTTTATTACACAATTGCACGCCGAGAGCTAAAAGCAGCGGAAGAAAATCAGAAACTGCTACGACTCTACGGATTAAAGATAGTACCTGTTGAAGATAATGGCCTGTGGCGTGAAGCAGCGCTCATAAAAAATAAATATCATTTATCGCTGGGAGATTCATTCGCAGTTGTCACAGCACAAGCTACAAAATCAAAACTTGTAGTTGGTAGCGATAAAGAACTCAATAACTTGGATGTACCACTCATAAAAATAAGAAAATAAAAAATGTTTAGTTCCAGCGTTGGTCGATGAACAGCTGAGCGTTGATGGCTCGGTTACGGTGCTAAACTGCGGGGTTATGGTGGGTCTTTTGCGTAGCGGCGGCGACGGCATCGGCGAGGGCGGTTCCAATTCGAGCGGTGTTTTGTTTATCAGTCTTCTTCGCCTCCATGAGTAGTTGGAACGAGGGTTACTTCGAGGAGCGCCTCACGACGGATGATGACCGCTTTGACGGGTTTGTCGACTACGTCTTCGGCGAGCAGTCGGGGCAAGTCGTAGAAGTAGGTGACGGGTTTGCCGTTGAATTTCACGAGCACATCACCCATGGCTAAGCCTGCCTTGCGCGCTGGCGAATTCGCCTCCACACTGAAGATCATGACGCCTGTTTCCTGCTCCAATCCTGCCTGCTCAGCGATTTCTTGGGGGATGGCGACGGTGTTGGCGATTATGCCCAAGTAGCCGCGCTGTGCGGTTTTGCCTGTCATGAGTCGATCAGTGATGGCTTTGACTTTGTTGATGGGTATGGCGATGCCGCGTTGCCAGACGTAGGCGGTGTTTATGCCGATGAGTTTGCCTTCTACGTCGATTAGGGGTCCGCCGCTGAAGCCGGGGTTGAGTTGGGCGTCGGTTGCGATGACGTTTTCCATGGCGGTTGCACCTCGCCAACCGCGTATGGTGCTGTTTACGTTGGTGACCATGCCTTGGGTGGCGGTGGGTTGGTTTCGGTTGAACGGGTTTGCCAACGCCAACACGTATTGTCCTACACTAAGCTGTTCCGAGTCCCCTACTTCTATGGGTGTGAACTCGCCGCGTTCAGCTTTGAGCAGGGCTATGTCGTTGTAGGGGTCGGTGCCCACGATTTTAGCGTTCAAGGTTTTTTCTCCCTGCCCGATTTTGACGGCGCTACAGCCTGCCAGCACATGGTTGCAGGTGACGATGTAGCCGTCTTTGGAGAGTACGACGCTTGTGCCCCGTGACATCTGCGCTTTTACTGCGACGACGGACTGCGAGGTTTTCTTGATGAGGGCGCTGGTGGCGTCTGAGACGGATTTTAGGACTTCGAGTGAGTTGACTAGTTGGGTCATGTCTTTTCACAGAAAGATAATGGGCAGAAAGGTATTTGTTGACTAAGGAACAAACAGAGCTAGTCACAAAAGGCAGATTTGTGCCTAAGCGGGCATGTTATACTCGCCGAAGTAGCCTACATGTCGAGCAACCGCTGGTCCAGCTGTCTTTGAACTGTTAGCTATTTTGCCGATAAGCGACATAAGCTGGTATGCAGCTTTGAGCGCCACGTTTAGGTTGTTGCTTGTGAGGAATTTGGCTTCGATGCACAGAGCAGAGCCTTGGATGTTAGCGGCAATTTGGATACCCCCATCCTCGGTTACCCATTTCAGCGTCACGCCCTGTTGGTTTTCGGATATGCCCAACCAACGCAGCACCCCGAACCATTTACCCTTAAGCTGCAGGATAAGCTGCTGGGTGAGAAGGTCTGAGGGCAGAAATGTCTGTATGAGCTGTGAACAGGGAGTTTCGGTTTTGGGGTGTTGGAGGTTTAGTTCGGTGATTTTTGGGGTAACTCGGTAACCTGAAGGTTCCTTTTTGATTATGCCTTCCTCTTCGAGGCGACTCAGGATGCGCGAAAGGGTCTCGGGGTGCAAGCCTGTTCTGCGTTTTAGCCCATCGAATGTGAAAACCGCCAAGTCCTCGGTTTCTATCAGCGAGAGCAGGTCTGCATCGCGTTCGCTAAGCGTGTAGTCGGTGGGTGGGCTTTGCCAATTAACGTTTAGAACAGGAACCATTATTCTATGAATGGCTGAAATGCTGCTTTTGAAGGTTATCCAAATCTAACCCAGAAACCCATGGTGATTTTTGGAGCAAGAATGGTTACTCAGCGAATCGAACGCCTATTGTGGGCAAAAAAGGGTTCGCTTAAGGGATTGCTCGTGGCTTAGACGCGGATTCGCTGAGCCCTACATTGTTGGCCTGCGGTTTTGTCAAACAGAATGTCGTCTCAGCACTATTAAGAGTTGCACAAATAAACTATATACCTAACTATATGTTGTCAAAGTTTTGGGATAAAAATTAAAGCGAATAAATCAATAAGTTAGGGTAAAAAACATACTGTTTTAGTAATGCTGTTCTAACCGAATTTACCGTTAATGTAATTTTCAGTTAACTCGCTTTGAGGTCTTTCAAAAATAGACACAGTATCATTATATTCTACGAGTTGCCCCACATACATAAAAGCAGTATAATCAGATACTCGAAGCGCTTGCTGTAAGTTATGGGTAACAATGATCACTGTATATTTTTTTTTAAGTGACTGAATTAGAGTCTCAATCCGCTGCGTGGCCGCAGGGTCTAATGCACTACACGGTTCATCCATAAGTATCACTTCAGGCTCGACCGCTAATGCCCTAGCAATACAAAGTCTCTGCTGTTGTCCACCAGAAAGACCAAGAGCAGAATCATGTAAACGATCCTTTACTTCATCCCAAAGAGCAGCCCCTCTAAGACTTTTTTCAACAATTCCATCTAATTCATCCCCTTTGCACGTTTTATGAAGTTTAGGGCCAAAAGCTACATTTTCAAAAATTGATTTTGGAAAAGGATTAGGTTTTTGAAATACCATTCCAATTCTGCGCCTTAAATCATAAACACAATTATTATCTGATAGAACATCTTTGCCGTCAAGACAAACTTCACCTTCAGTGCGACTGCCAATTATCAAATCGTTCATCCGATTAATTGATCTAACTAATGTAGATTTACCGCATCCAGATGGACCCATTATGGCAGTTGCAGTATTTTCTTGAATCGACAAATCTACATCTTTAAGAACATGATTACTCTTAAACCAAACATTAAGTTTCTTAATATCCACCTTAGCCATACCCACTTCTCCCTTAGACGATATTTACAAAGCAGTTTGGGTAAAGTACAAAACGATTCATTATATTGGTTTCCTAAATAAAGTAAAAGTAAATCATAAACTAAATAGACAACTTATTTATCAAAAGTGAACTATAAATTGCAAAACTATCTAAGGGCTCTCTATTGCTACCTCAAAACATGACTGATGAAACAAGAAAATTGCAATTTACTGGTGGCTCTACATTTGTTATTTCTTTGCCCAAAAAATGGATTGAACAAAATCACCTCAAAAAAGGAACAACCATAAGATTACATGAGGAAGAAAACGGATTATTATCAATTATTCCAAGTGAAGGCAAGATCCAAGAAAAGATGAATGAAACTCTAATTAAGGTAAAACTATCCGAAAAACCGGGAGAAATAATTAGAAAAATTATTTCAACATACTTAAATGGGTATAATTTAATCCGTGTAAAAGCTGAAAATAAGCAGCTGCTCACGCCTAAACAAAGGCATGAAATCAAAAGTTTTTCAAGAAGTATGCTCGTAGGAACCGAGATAGTAAAGGACACTTCAGATGAACTTGCTTTACAGGTGTTGTTGAGTTATCCAGAGCTTTCAATAAAAAATGCATTAAGACGAATGAGCATAATAGCTACATCCATGCATAAGGAAGTCATTGTATCACTAAAGACTTTAGACCATGAACACGCGAAAGAAATTATTAATACCGACAACGAAGTAGACAGGTTTAACCTATATGTAGTAAGGCAGTTGAAAAGCGCAATTCAATATCCACGAATCATCAAAGATATCGGTCTTCAAAGTGCCAGAGATTGTTTAGGTTATCGATTAATAACCAAATCAGTTGAGAGAACAGCTGACCATGCAGTTCACATTTCAGAACAAGTGTTATCTTTGACAAAACCTGTAAATGAAGACATAATCGAGAAGTTAGAGTTAATGAGTAACACTGCAATTTCTATGTTCGAAGGTTCTGTTGAGGCGCTTTTTAGACAAAATTACCAACTTGCAGAGGCGATAGTGGAAAAAACCGAAGGAATAATCTTTATTGAAAAAGAAGCAGTTGAGTGTTCACAAAAAACGAATACTGATGAATTGGCACATCTGCGGCTAATTATTGAAAGTATTCGAAGGACTGCAGAATATGCCAGCGATATCGCTGAAGTTGTACTTAATCTGACAATAAAATCAGTTTTGTCGCCAAGCATTTAAAGAACAAAATTTCCGATTATCATAATTCAAGAACTTTTCACTGCAAATTTAAGCAGATCCTATAAAGGACTGAAATTCTTCCATTAACTATCTAAAAAATACAAATTTATTCCCAGAATTTTTTAGTTTGCCCCTTAAAACAATGCATACCGAGACAAATGCAATTAACAGTAAGAAAGGAAATGTTGATGAGAACTCTGGGATTACCCAAACAGTAGAGTTTTCCAAGGTCAGAGTAGTTGAGACCTGATTTGATTCGACATACCTGATTTGAGTAGGCATGCCTGTTTTCCGATCAAAATAGTAATCAACCAGTTCGTATCCTGTTTCACTTGGACCGATACTTGCATGATTTATTTGACGGGCTCCACCTAAGAAGGAAACAATTGCTGAATCATTTACTTTGGGAGAAAGCAAATCACTTGTCCAAATTTGGTCACCGATGTTTAAATTGGCAAACGTTATTGGAAAACCGGAGGGACTTCGCAAGTCTTTTTCTTGTAAGAGGCTTGTTCGTGTTCCGTTCTTGAATGTTTGAGTCATATTTAATGTAACAATATTTGCGTTGAGGCTTTTGATGGTAATTGTTAGTGTTTGTACCTCTTTTGGAGTATTTAGTACTTGATAGATCAGAGGAATGTTAGAGTTGCTTGTTACAGTATATGTAAAAGTGTCTCCTGAAGAAACGCCTACAGAGGATTGGGCAGTAACAACGTTAAAAGATGAAGAAAGAAACAGGAAGATCATGCTAAAGCACAGTATTTTTGCTTTCATTAAACATCCAGTTATAGGGATTAAAGGCATTTCTATTAATAATTCTAATTTATTCTAAATAGAATATAGATTAAAGTTTTAAGATTGAACGAAGTTCCAGATCAAAATCCACATGTAGCAACGAAAAGCAAGTCTACAGCTATAGAAGCAATAGCAAGTTAACTTTAGTATATACTAGTTCATAGAATTTATTGACAATGATTTTATTTAAAGTGAAGTATTAAACGTCCGACAATGACGGGGAGAAAACAAAATTAAAAATTACCTAACAAACACTTGGATTACTGAGTTCATAGGAGTTTTAGTAATTACACTTGGCGTTGTTTTAGTCTCCAACGGAGTGATACTCATGATTACAACGCCTTCACAAAACAGCACACAGGGAGTCACATCACAATTTGCACTTGAAGTTGTGAATTATATTCCTGGAATACCTATTGGAATAATGGAACTTTCAGGCTACAGCCTTAGCGGCATAGGCTTGGTTTCTTGGATAATCGGATTGAACGTAATGATAATAGGTCTGGGACTTTGGGTAAAACACAAATATGCACGTTTCGCGGCGTTAACTATTTTTGGTTTAGCTTTTATTTTTCAGTTTTTTCAATTTCTTTTGTCAGGTCTTACCGGTTCTCTAATTTCAGTGATACAAATGGGAATCAACGGCGTTATTGCCTATCTGTTACTATCGAAATTTGAAGTAACATCGGATCACCACAACTAAAAATTCAGCTTAAAGTCAAAGAGTTAAAGTAAAATAGAAACAGCAACTTTTTTGAGCCAGTAAGTTCACAGCCACATTAATTAAAAAACACGTTAGCAGGTGGCCCACAATTCTCCAGCATCTTTCAAACACTTTGACATTTTAGGCCAAGTTCAGTCACCGCTTGTTGAAGTGAGAGATACTGATACAGCGAAAAAGATTACTGTATTGTGAAGTTAGATGTCGCTTCAGGACAATAGGGTAAACCGCCGTTTTCTACTGTATCGGTCAATATGTTAAGATAGATCGTTGCTTGCCCTAAGTATGCCCAGGTAGGTATGGTTATTGTTTGGGCAAATATGGTTACTCCAGAAGCTTGGACTGTTTTTGATATCAGATAACTTCCGATCGGAACCTTTTGTGAATCATATATTGTAACAACGACTGTTGACGATAGCGGCAAATTGTTTATGCTGCTAATTGTGATGTTGATTGTCGCGTTTTCTGACCTGTGAACTGTCGCGGGTGGTTGAATGTTTTTTGAAGTAATTATATAATTGTAAGTGAATGCGACTGTATCATTCAATATTGAATCTGCCAGGTTCACTGTGGCAGATATTGACCAATTGCCGAATACACTTTGAGGGGTGGAGGTGTTAGGCCAAGGCAACCTAAACTGGGCGGTTGCTAAACCATCTGAACCTGTTCGAGCGCTTCTAACTGCAACTATTGATTTTTGTCCATCATATACTGTAAAAACGACATCTTGGTTCATCACTGATGCATTTCTGTAAGTTACTAAAGCGCTCAAGTTGATAAGTTCTTGAGGTCCATACGGTCCACTTGAGGCAAGTTGACCTTTTCCACCCCTATCCAAAAATATGTCTATTGCTCCTGCTGAACCACTTTGTACTTGAATATAGATACTCTTTGAAGCGGCATCAAAATAATCAGCAGCTGAGGGCAAGGTAGGATCTGGAGCGGTGACAATTAAAATGATCCTTAGGGCACTCTCGGCAGTAGCATTGAAACTTACTATTTTACCACTCAAAGTCAGCAAAGCGGTACCGTTTGGAAATTCGATTCGCCAGGCATAATTAGTGATAGGACAAGATTCATTTTTACCCGCCGTATCAAAACCGGGTGTAGACTGACTAGCGTCTAAAACGACAGTGCTTCCAAGTGAGTAATATGAACCGTCAACTGGTAAGAAAAGAGCCGTTGGACCGTATGCTCCAGATTGACTGGGCGTTGGTAAAGGTGAAGATGTAGGAGTTGGTGAAGGAGTAGGCTGGTTAGGGTCGGGCAAGTTGAAGGTGCATCCCACAGAGGTAAATGTTAAGGGAGGACTCTCAGAAGACACATCAGGCGGTACCCCTCCGAGGGCAGCAGTTTCAAAATTAATTTTTGTGGAACCGTAACCAACAACCTTGAATGTAATCTTTGCTAAGTCACCGCTCCCAGAAGCCCCGCCTAACAGCATAAGAGTACAGGTGGTTTCGTTAAGAATCCCAGAATTAATCATTACTTTGGGCGAAGTTACGAAAAATGTTGTGCCAACAGATTTAAGGAATTGCCCTTCTACTACGTTTCCTGGCACGGTAAGGACTGCAGGATCCCATGATAAAGAAAACACCCATTGCCAGAGATTTTGAACGTTATCTATATGGACTACAACATCAAATGTGCTACCAATACTGAGACCCTGAGTTGATATTGTGCTGGGTGTTAAGCTGAGCACTGTAGTAGTTTGTGCGTTAGCTATTAACTCTAAAGAAATTGAACATACCAACATGATTATTATCGCTAATGCTAAGTATTTTTTATTCAATTCTCTTTAACCTGGGGAAAAGACCTTATGAAACATCCGTTTCTTCTCCGTTCCCCTGCAGATAGGAATTAAATGGTCGTTATTACCGTTTAGAAAATAGTTTATTTAGACAATATAGCACTATCACTTAGTCGACTAATCTTCTATAATTTCAGTCAATGAGATAGGCATGTTTGTTTTTGTACTTACTGTATCTATTACTGTACCATCCATCTTCAAGATGGATATAGTTAAAAGATCATCAGTGATGGAGCCATGTTTTTGGGCAGTTACTGACAGTACCCATCGCTCTAAACAATCACTGGGTCTATCCAGTACAACTGTTTTGTTTCCTTTGCCTGAAATATCGATGGCGATTGGAGCGGTAATTGGAGAATCAGCGTATGTTCCGTTCCAAGCACAATTACAGTTTATAATTATCTGGACTTTTTTCGTTTGAGGTATTACCTGAGTTTGAGAAGGAGAAAGCGAAGTTGAAGTCTCGACTTGCCCAAAGATTCTTGTGGACAACGCTACAGCGAATGCGCCCAAGACAAACAGGATTACCATTGCAACCAGCAAAGTCGTCCTCAAATTTGTTACCTTCAAAAGTTTATCTTCTTTTGTAAAATGCGGCAAAAGCAACCAATACGGCCATAATGACACCGCCTACTAATATTAGATATACTGTTGTTAGGTCTGAATCAGTTTGTGCGTTAACTGGTGTGGGAGAAGAAAAGTGAGTAGGTGAAGGATTAGCGGTTTCAGTTGGTGTGAAGCTTGGTGTTGAGGTGGGGATTTCAGTTGGAGTTGGATCAATAGTTGGAGTAGGTGTTGTAGTATTACTAGGAGTGGGCGAAGGAGAAGGAGATGGCGTGGCTTGAAGTGCGGTTATTTGAAGATTGCTCGATACATGAGAAATCGGAGTAGTACCGGTCTGCGTTTCATTCAATTTATTCAATTCTGTGCGAACAAATTTTATTTCTGTGTTCTGCGCTGCCAATATTTTAAATGTCAAGGTAGCAAGTACTCCAGAACCGCTAACAGAAGTGAGTGAAAATGGGGTGCAAACCATATCTGCAGGAAAGAACCCGCTTTGGACGCTTTTAATTTCAGGAGGAACGAAAAGAGTTACAAGAGAATTATCGGCTCCTTTTAGAAACGGCCCTTCTTTTATCTGAGTTAAATTCAAAACCGCTGGGTCCCAAGACATGTTCAAGGACCATTGCCATAAATCTACTACGCTGCTAACAGCGATATTCACCTGAAGGTTTGAACCTACGTCAGATTGGGAAATCTGTGTTTGCGATGCGACAAACGTCATGGTTGTTGTCTGAGCTTTAACAGTCGGAGACGTCGTACTAATAATTAGGCATAAAAGAAGCAAACCGATGAATACTAACATAAAGTTTCGTAATTTAGGCATCTTATCGCTCTCAGATGAAACCTATTCAAAGGGTTTTATTTGCCATATGGCAGTAGTATATTATGAGCTATAGATTCTATAGATATTGATCTGTGAAAGCGAATCATGAATATTGAAAACTAAAGTCCTACATCAGACCTTAAAAGACAGTTAATTCTAAGGATATTCAAAAGCAACATCAAACTAAACATCGCAGTCTTGGAAAATATTAAAAAACTAAAGAGAAAAAACCTTGTTTCACTGATTAGTTGACTCATCATCTATTGAAACATTTTTTTTACTTCTGTTTGGTTTTGCGCTAATATTCATAAGCCAAAATGCGGAGCCACCGATCGTGATAAAAGTAATTAAGATTATTACCCCGATAACTGTTGAAGGAAGAGTTAAACCGTTACTTAAATTATTAGGCGTCGGGGCCGAACTTGCAGGTTGAACGTTTAACAAGAGATAATCTGTAGCAGTTAAATTTCCTCTGGGATCAAACACCGTTAAAGTCACATTGTATGTTCCTTGTTGTGCAAAATTATAATATGCTTCTGTACCAACTGACTCGTATGTCGATTCTGTTGTGTTATCTCCAAAGTTCCATCTGTAAGTTTCGATTGTCCCATTATCAGCATCATAACTTCTTGAACCGCTGAAGTGGATTTCTTCACCAACGTAGAGCCTATTAGGATCAGATGGATGAACAAGATCTAATCGCGCAACAGGCAGGGTGATATCAAGTACAGTTATTAGGGTACTTGCGGATGCTTCTTGCTCACCACTTTTTATGGTTAACGTAACGTTATGAATTCCAGGAAAATCAAAAGCGTAAGTCGGAGTAACACCATCAAGTGTTTTTTGTCCGTTATCATCGAAAGTCCAAGTAAAGGTAGAGTTTTCTTTAGCCATTGATTTGGAGCCATCTAAAGTTATAGTTGTACCTTCATTAACTGTTAATGAAGGACCTGCATGAGCAATCGTAGTATCACCGGCTAGCAAGGTTACAAAAACAGGAGCTTGCACTTTATGTGCGATTAGTTTTAGCAGAGTTGGTGAATATGGCTCGTATTCTGGCGAGGACAAGTAGGTATTTACGAGATTGATTTGGCTATCAATTGCAGGTTTTATTACTTTAAATTTTAATGTTGCTAATATCCCGCTACCAGAAACACCCTCCAATGAAGATAATAAACTCTGATATATCTCAGGCAAAGTACCATTTGGGTCTTTATATTTGGTTGACGAACCATTAACTGGGGCTACAACGTACATTGTGGTACCAGCGTCTTTCAAGAAATTACCTTCTACTGGAGAGTCCACTATGTTTAGGACGCTTGAATCCCAGGTTACCATTGCACTCCATTGAAATAGGTTTTGAACGTTTTGAACTGTGATATTTACTTCAAAAACTTGATTGATTTCGGTTAAAGTAATATTGCTAGGACTTAGCCCAATTATAGGAGTTGATTGCGCTTGAGCGTCACCGAGGGTAAAAGTCGGTATGTTAAAAGTGGACGTAAAAATCAGCAAGAAAATTAAACAAAAAACTGTTTTAAGATATTTTTTATTCATTCATTGCCAACTCCAGTATTGGATATAGGCATAACAAAACAAAGTGATGTCGTTCGCGTTGATTATCCCATTGTGGTCTAAATCTGCGAGATTGTTATACGGGGCGCTATTCCAGTAATTGATGTAGGCGATTACGAATTGAGTAATATCGGTTATGTCGATTTTGCCGTCGCTGTTCAAGTCGCCCGCCTGATTAACATTGAACTCGGTGGAAGCAGATGCGAAAAATCCAGCGACTGAGGCTCCGGAATGGAGGGTATATGTCCCAGTAGGTGCATTTATGGGTATTTTCATTTGTAATGTATAGTTACCTTGAATACCTGTTTGTGTGCTTGGAGGAGCTGTTCCTTGCTGAGTTCCAATTCCGAATGTAGATGAAGATTCAATCGAATATGGTACACCGCCCATGTTTATTTTATTAGAATATGCGGCAGCGAAAACACGAGCCATTCCTGTAGCAACATACGACTGGATGGGTATACTTAGAATAATTTGCCCAGTTTCTTTAGCTTGCATTAAAGTTGAACTCGATGCAAAACCTACAGGAGTATTATAGTTGTCATAAATTGTTAAGGCCACCATGATGTTTCTAGCTTGTAGATCGTTATTGATTATTGTTACTTTGAAATAGGCAAGATTACCTTTTGCAACCGTTGCTATTTGATTGCCTTCTTGGTCACTTAAATAAACTGATTGTATAGTGGCGACTTGAGAAGAAGGATTATTACCTGTGTTTAAAGTTCGCATGGATAAAATATTACTGTTAGGTGCTGTAATCTGAACTGCTACTAGACCATCAATGACTGGCGTACCATCTGAGGTTAGCTGACCAGTTATTGTAGCCAGTTCTAGCCGATTATATGCAGAGTTAGTTTGAACTGATACTGTTACAGTTGCTGCGTGAGCAACAATCACAAATGAGGAGGTTAATAGTAAAGTTAGACAAAAAAGTAGAGAAAGGGATTTTTTCAAATCGTTTCTCCTCTTAGAGAGTTATGGCAAAGGTTTGAGCTACTTCTGGACAGTATGGAACGCCGCCGAGTGATGGTAATTGCGTTAGGACATCAACGTATGCTTTGGCTTGACCAATGAATGCATAGTGTGGAATGCTCAATGTTTGGATTGTTGAAACAGTCTCTCCGCCTGCAATTGTGACAAATACTTTTGCATTTGCAACTGGTACGTTGTTTTCATCAAAGATGCTCACGCAAATTAATCCGGTATATGCTGAGGACGCGATGTTTCGAACGGTGACGTTAACTTGCATTTGTGTGTCGCGTGCAAAGTTGGTTGCTGGTGTGTTTGTCATAGTCAAAGTGGCAACTGATGTGGTTTTTAGTAGATAGTTGAAGCAGAAGCAAACTATGTCAGATTTAACTACTTCTGATACATCGACAGTTGCATTGATACTCCAAGTCCCGAAGGTTCCTTCAGGATTAGTGCTTGGCCAGGGAAGTCTGTATGAGGTTGTTGCTAGACCGTTTGCGTCTGTTCTCGCAGTTCTGACTGCAACTAGTTCGCCTGCTTGGTCGCGAATTTCGAAGGAAACATCTTTACCTACTACTGGAACGTTGTTGTAAGTTACGAGTGCTGTGATGTTGACGTTTTGCTGTGGACCGAATGCATCGCTGGGGGCATTTGGACCAACTCCGCCTTTCTGAGTGTAAACGTCGATTGCTGCGCCTGATGGAGGAGCATACACATGGACAGTTATTGTTTTGGTGTTTGTTTCTGGAATTGCACCTGTTGCTGTAACGGTCAAAGATATAGTCATGTCACCGATTGTGGTAGCTACAAATGAACCTGTTGCACCGCTGATTGACAGTGATGGATTGGTTATTGTCCATGAATATCCAGTGACTGGCTTTGTAGCTGAACCATCGAATCCACCTGTTGAGCTGCTTCCGTCAACGTTGATTGTTGTGCCTTGAAGGATGAACGCACCGTCAGATACGCCGGTTATTATTGCAGTTGGTCCGTATGGTGATGGCGGTGGGAGGCCTGTATATGTTGTCCCTGCAACTTGTATAGCAACTGGGTTTGCGCTTGTATCAGAGTATGTTGCTGATTCAACAGTTATTGCTGAACTGCCATAGCCGATAACTTGGAAGGTTAAAGTTACTAGTGTTCCGCTACCACTTGCAGTAGTTGCAGACATGCGTGTGCTTGAGACTTCTGGAAGTTTACCGTGAACGTTATCTGCTGGTGCTGCTGCGTAGAAGGTTGCTCCGCCTGCATTTAAGAAGCTGCCTTCTGAAACACTGGTTAGACTTAATACGGCAGGATTCCAGTTAACGTTTGTAAAGACCCATTGCCAGATATCGCTTGCACCGGTGATGGTACCAGATACAGTGAAGGTTGACCCAACAGGTAACAGTGTACCGCTTGGGTTACCAAGGGCTACAGCGCCTGTTGGAGCAGCAAGTACGCCATTGATTGAAGCGAAGGGTATGGATATGGCCAATAGCAAAACTAATGCTATTGATATTATTTTTTTTGATTTCATTTTGTGTTTCTCCTTTCATTGTATTTTTGTTTTTTTTTAATTCAAAAAAAATGTGAAGTTGGGAGTTTTAGAATCCTCCACCATTGTAGTACCCGATGTATCCGAGCACGAACTGTGTGATGTCTGCAGCGTTAATTTGTCGGTCGCCGTTATAGTCGCAAAGTGGGTTTATTGTTGGCCGGCTGCTGTCATATTGTGCAATGTAAGCCAAGACGAAGTATGTTATGTCAGCTGCGTTAACTTTGTCGTCAGGGATGCTTGAGTGAACTGGCGCGGAATCTTGAGATGCGAAAGCGGGAGTTGCTCCGCAGAAGTCGCTTTTGAGCATGCGTATGTAACCAGCGTGGTCAACGTATTCAGGGTGAATCTTTACCCAGTTGATGAAGTCAGTTTTGAGTGCGCCGTCAGTATTTTTCATTGGAAGACCGTTGGTTGCGTACCATAGCCATCTGTAGATGGGTTTGTTTGCAGCATAGCAGTAAGTGTTATCAAGAACGTGAGCTTTGGTTGGAGTAACGTAGACTGGAGTGCTGCCATAGCCAATAGCAATGCCGTTAATTAGGGATGGATGATCCTCAAGGAAACCTAATCCGATGTATGCAAGTGCGTATGGATCATTGCTAACTGTATCTAGAACATCTTGGTTTTCAGCTTTTTCTTGGTGAGGCGCCAAGTTTGAGTCGGATTTGCCAGCTGGCGTTAAGAAGAATGTTTTGAAACCGTCGTGTGTGCCTGAGTTGAGAACTCGTGTAACTAGGTTAATTGCTTCGTCGCCCATGCCTGTGGTGTCACCGCCGATTGCCTGAACAAAGGATTTCCAAGTTGGATATTTTGCTACACCAGGAGTTGTGCCTACACAGAAAACGTCAGCTACTTGTTGGACAGTTAGTTGGCTAACTTTAGAGTAGTATGGGTTTTGTTTGTCAACTATTATAGCAATGCTGTCTTTGCCGATTGGCCAGATACGTAAGTCAGCCATACCAAAATCGTTTGATGCACCGTTTGACATCAGAATGCTTGTATTCCAATAGTTCCTCTGAGAAGAGGTAGTCAGTGGGTTTGTTGAATCTGGAATTTTTGATGCGGCAGCGATATCGGTACCGATTGTTGAAGTAGAAATTTGAGTTAAAGCGTCTAAACCTGTGCCACTACCCTCAGCTTCAGGAAGGACAATGGTTTTACCGGGATTAGCTGCTTCAAAAGCGGTTTTAGCTTCTAAACTAATTGGGTAGACAGTAGAAGATCCGCGAATTTTTACCTGATTTGAGGCGATAGTTGAATCAATTCCGCTCTGCAATGCCTGAACTGGAAGCGCCATGAACATTGCTGCAATTATCATAGAAATAAGTGCTATTGACACTATCATTTTTTTAATGTTCATTGTTTTTTCTCCTTTCTTAACTGAACGATTACTCGTTCGAAAGCACATTTTGCCAGCTGAGCAATATCTAGCTTATTGACATAGAATAATGGGAAATAATTTTGATAATTAGAACTATATTTGCAAATTCATAATTTCATTTTACACAATATTTCTTTAGTGGAAAATATAGTCTACAATGACTATGAGTGATTTTTATTAACTATTTACTATAGGTAGGAAACCAATATCTTGTCGAAATAAGCTTAACGTGCCTAAATTAAGGGTAGGAGAGCATTTGATAAGCAGTAAACTTATCGACAGCATCGTGTCTAAGTTTTTTTTCATCTGTGCTTTCTCCTCGATAATTATTGTTATGATGATTTTTGTTTACATCCTCAGCATGGGATTCCCTCAAATGCAACAATGGCTTTTAAATGGGTTTGGACTAGACTGGAAAGTTAACAATGGGATTCTCTCACCTGCATTTTATTCACTCTATACAGGTGCGGGTTCAACTGTAATAGCGGCAGCTGTAGGAATTCCCGTCGCAATCTATCTAGCAGAATACGCGGACATAAAAATCAGAAACATAGTAAAACCCAGTTTAGAAGTCTTAACCTCCATACCCTCGATATTGGTAGGATTGATCGGTGTTGTTCTCATTGTTACCACCATCAAAGATTTCTTCAATCTAACCATATCTGGAGTTGGAGTCTTAGCAGCATGGATAGTACTATTTGTGCTTTCTTTGCCTTTGGTTGCGAGCGTAGCCGAAGACGCCATACGTGCTGTTCCGCACGAATTAAAAGAAGCATCATTAGCATTAGGGGCTACTAAATGGCAAACAACACTTCGTGTTTCTCTACCAGTTGCGAAGTCAGGAATAATTGCCGCCTTAGTTTTGGCCATGGGAAACGCAATAGGCGAAACTATGGCTGTTTGGATGGTTGTAGGCGGAGGTGTTGTTCCCTCGGCTGCTATCTCGCCCACAAACTTTTTCGGTCCAATAGACACCATACCAACGTTGATAGCTCTTTACTACAAACAAGGCGAGTCAGATACAAGTCAAATTTACTCGTTAGCTGGAGCGGCTATTCTTCTTTTCATAATAGTGGGGGGCTTAAACATAGCTATCAGAAGAATGTTGAAGGAACAAACTAACTTGAACAGGTCAACAAAATGATCACGAGCAATTTATTAAAAAAAATAGAAAACTATGAACGTTCACATGAAAAAAGAAACTTGCTTGCAGCTATTTTTATGGTTACAGCTGGAATATCGGTAGCCTCCATCGGAGGAACCAAGTTATTTAACGCACTGGCGATTTGGCTTTCTGAAACGACGCTAATGGGTCCCCAATTTGACCAGATGATGGCGTCCTCGACATCCGCATTAGTGTTGATCCTGCCAAGTTTACTCTTTTTTGTTTTAGCGTATTTACTCTCAGAAGCCCATTCCTTAGGTTTAAAATTAGCAGCTATTTCGGCATTTTTAACCCTAAGCACGGGCATCTTGACAATAAATCCTCAATTGACCTTAGCTGGAGTTCTTTGTTTCTTAGCTTTTGAAATAGAATTTTTCAATAGAAACTTTAGAAAAGTAACTGATAAACAGTTCAAGTCAGGGATAACTGATTCCCCCATAGTTACAGAAAATTTAGCAAAATTCGGCCTACGCATGTCAGCTTTTATCGGGGTGCTGATCCTCTTAGCAATTACAGTCTATACATTAATTCGAGGTGCAGAATTTCTTTCATTAGATTTTGTTTTCCGCTCAGGTTATAATTTGGGGATCCTTGTAGATTTTATTGATGGGGCTGTACAAGCAGGCATAAGCGACTATGTGATTGGATCGATTTTGATAGTATTGCTATGTGAAGCAATATCTTTTCCACTTGGCCTCTGTGCCGCGATTTATATGTCAGAATATGCACCGGACAACCGGATTACATCCACAATCCGTTTCTTCATAGAAACTCTGGCAGGAGCACCCTCAATAGTAATTGCGTTATTTGGCTTTTACTTCCTCGCCCAAAAAGGAATCGGATTGGGGTGGGGGGTATCATGGCTGGCAGCGGCTGTTTGTCTTTCTTTTATGACCCTTCCATGGAACATTCGAGTTGCTGAAGAAGCTATGAAAAGTATTCCATACTCATACCGTGAAGGCGCCTATGCTCTTGGTGCAACAAAATGGCAAACAGTAAGAAAAGTAGTCATATTGGCTGCAATACCTGGAATAATTACCGGGTTCATACTTGGACTAGGTGCAGCTTTTGGAGAAACGACAGTCCTAATTTTAACTGCAGATGTCGGGAACTCTAACCTACCCGCGGGTTTGCCTCTAACTGGAGAAGATCCAGGCATGCCCACGCTTCCGGTGATGATCTTTAGAACATACAGAGCAATAGTGGCAGAACAGTATATTTGGGATAAAACAAACGTTGCATTTGCAGCAGGTTTTGTACTTTTAGCAATATTTCTAGTTATATGCTTTGCAGGGTTATACGCACGTAATCATTGGGCCAAAAAAAGTGGAGGTCACTAGAAGGGCAGAGAATATGATATCAGCACAGAAAAAAAAACTAATTATTATTTCATTAATTTTGATTGTTACATTAAGTTTCTCTTCGGAGAAACTCGGGAAAGCTGAATCATCAAATTTAGGAGTACAACTGACTATTTCAAGCGCCGTCGATGGGAAACCAGTGAACACAAATTATACTTTTTCGCCTTTAGATGTTGTATACATAAACGCTAATGTGACATATTCAAATCAAGCGCAAGCTAACGTTTTTGTAACTTTCAAAGCATCTGGACCAGCAAACAAAACTAATCCTACAACAGTTATTAGAAGCGCAGTAACAGACCAAAATGGAATCGCAAACATATCTTTTCGAATACCAATGGATAACAGTTCTAATCCGTCAATCGGAGAGTGGACAGTTCTTTGCAATGCAGGGATGTTAAATCAGACAAAACAGGTCACCAGCAAATTTAAAGTTGGCTGGACAATTAATCTCGAAAGTATTAAGCTGTTTGATAGCAATGGAACCGAAAGCAGCAGTTTTTCTAGGGGGCAAACTGCCAAAGTACAAGTCGAAGTATTAAAAAATATTTCCGAAGCTGTTAATTCAACAGTAACCATTAATGTCACTGATTCTCAAGGTGCTCAACATAATATTTTTACACAAAACAAAACATTCAACCTCTCCCAGAACATAGTAGAGTGTGAATTCCAAGTGTCTAATGAGTACAGTATTGGGGAGGCAAAAATAAACTGTCACTTAAATTCGTCGATACAAGGATTAAACTATGAACATAGCTTATCAAAAAATTTTACAATCAACGACGCAACGATACCGAACGAACCGCCCAGCAACGGCACAAAAACAAACCATGACCTCGCTTTGAAAAATGGCGCAATTTCAAATACTCAAATAACTAAAGGAGAAGAAATAAACATCACGGTTACCGCGGTAAACAAAGAAAACGTAACTGAGCAATCGATTATCCGTTTCAGTTATGATTCGAATTCTGCAGGGTCAATTGCTATCGCGTTGGAAGGGTATCAAGAGAGAACGGTAAGTTTCTTGTGGAACACTACAAATGTGAGTCCAAGTACTTATCAAATTAGCGCAAGAATTGATTCAGTTCAAGATGAAAACCAAACTGGAGACAACGAGATTATCATAGGTACGGTCACAGTTACCGAAAAACCATCAGTGACACCGAATCTTTCTGCAACAAGCCTGTATATTTTTGCTCTTTTCATTATTGGTCTCACTACATTTTCACTGCTAAGTTTCTTACGATGGAGAGTACACCAAGTTGCTGCAAAGCCGCTGCTTCCTAAGCTACAAAATCGACAACAAGAAAACAAGATCGTGGAAACCCAACCGGAAAAACTCACATACGAGACAACTAAAGCAATACCTATCAAAGAGGTAAACTATGCAAGCGTTTTACCCCTAAAAGGATCCTTAATTGAAGGTTCGATAGCTAAAACAGAACCAACGTCTACTGGAAACCAAGGATTGCAAATTACTGAGCACTCAAAAGAGCCTATAAGCGATAAACTTACAGAGGAACTAACACAGTTTATGCTCCAAAGCACTGAGTTAATTCCACTATCCGCTAAAGCAATAGACTTAAGCATACAAAAAATCCAAGTGCTTCGAAAATTCAAGGCTAATCCTGAAGTATTAACTAAAGAGTTGACTCAAATAGAGAGGGTACTAGATCTACAAACGAAGAATATGGAGAACGAATTGGACATATTGAAAGAATGTATTCAAAAAATTAGAGATTTGGGTAAAATCAAACCAAACGATGAAATAATCAGCGGAGACAAAGCAGACAAGTAAAAGAAAAGCACAATTAATCGCCATATTTTTTAAACACTAATATTAGTTTATAAATCGACAAAGTAGAAAATGGGTTATGTAAATTTCAACGACGACACTTAAAAGAGACAAGTACGAACTATATATTTACTAAATTCTAACAAGACACAACTTAACTTCCGCATGATAATATAATTAGATCGAG
This sequence comes from Candidatus Bathyarchaeota archaeon, assembly GCA_026014685.1. NCBI lineage: Archaea > Thermoproteati > Candidatus Bathyarchaeota > Candidatus Bathyarchaeota archaeon. Next base: position 41,223 of record JAOZHW010000008.1, on the reverse strand, counting down.
AAGTGGTAACGTAAAACAGTCTGGAACTATCACTTAACAAAAAGTGGTGAATTATTTGGAAGTAAAATGTGTATACTGTGAGTCAAAGTTTGAAGTATGCCCTGATAATTTTTTAAACCATGAAATAGTTTTTTGCCCAATCTGCGGGTTAGACCATGAAGTGATTAAGAAACCAAGTCAGGCCATAGTTGAATCGATTCAAATAGCATGATAACGTGCGCAAAAACCGTAAACTCGACAGCAGGACTGAAGTTTAACATAATTCAGAAATAGAAACCTGAGCTTGTTTAGTTGCCAAATTATCTGTTTTCTCATTCTGCATTCTGAGAAGTCTTAAACGCATTTTCAACTCCGCCACAGTTTCTATGTCTTCTTCGTTTCTAAGTGCAGCCTCCAATAATTGGATAGCATAATTTAGGGAGTTTTCACCGAATTTCTGTGCAAAAATACTCATTGGTTTTCCTTTGTCGTAGATTTTTTTGGGCAGAATACAGACAAAGTTGGCGGGATACCCTTTATGGTTGTTTGGGTCAATTAGTGCCAGTCGGTATTCGCTTTTTGTGTTAGTTTCATGTTTGAATATCAGCAAGCTGTAGTTGAACATGTTTTGTGCGCTCGAAGTCTTCAACCCTGATTTATGTTAATAATCGTTATGAGTATATTCTAAATACGTCTATAACCCGCACGTCTTAAATGGCAGCATTTCGCTCTTTAATCTATAAAAACTAAAGACTAAAGAAATTAAACGTAAATATACCCCTTAAGCAGTGACCTTTGCTGGAGTCGTATTGAACAATAAAAGAATACTGAGATTTAATTTGGACAATGTGGAGAAAGCGCTTCTAGATGTAGAGCGAAATTGGACGAAGATTAACGATCAGTTAGAATATGAAAAACTTGGGAAGAGAGATTCTTTTGATTCCGTCATTAGAGGGCGCATGATGGATGCATATAGGCACTTGGATAATTTGCTGGGTAAGGGAGTTGAGCCCTTTTCCACAAAGGGATTGTCAGAAATTCCTGAATTAAATAACATTGTGCATTATGGCTTTGACATTGAGTTGAGGCTTGAGTTTAATACCGCTATTCAGGCTAACTTGGAGAAATACGCTCAAAACATTGTGCCTATCGAGAAATGGTACAAAAAACACATGAAAGGTGAACCGCATCCGCTGAAAGCTGCATCTCAGGTGTATGTGGCTGCACTTGGTTTCCCCCAACTTTTTATTGAAGGTAACCATAGGACGGCCAACTTGATCGCTAACTGGATCAGCATGTACTATGGGCACCCACCGTTCGTGTTAAGTCCCGAGAAGGCTATAGCATACTTTAGGCCGTCTAAGGAGATTAAGAGGTTTGTTGATAAATCGACTTGGAGGGGTAGAGCTAGATTGCCAAAATATAGGCGTTGTTTCAAAAAGTTTTGGGAGCAGAATATCGACAGCAAATACACCAAATGATACAGAGATCAAGGTTACTAATCAGATATCCTCGGTTAAGATTTTTTATCTAAAAGTTTTTTTATATTTTTGTTACACTTGGTCTTATGCAAGAAATTGAAGTAAAGATTCTCGAAGTTAACCGCGAGCGTATAGAAAAACAGCTCATGGCGTTTGGAGCACAAAAATTGTTTGGCGCCGATATTATAACGCTGCTTCTGGATACTCAAAATAGTCAAATTCGAAACCGCAAGGATGTCCTTCGGCTAAGAAAACAGAATGGTAACGTGGAATTAACCTACAAAAAGGTTCGAGTCAACGAATCGGTCAAAGTAGCCGAAGAGTACACCGTGCAAGTCTCCGACTTAGAAGCTGCACTCAAAATTCTCCAAGCCATCGGATTTTCGCCTACTGAAAAGATGGAGAAACATCGCATCAGTTACGCGGTGGGCAACGTTCGTTTTGACATCGATAAGTACAGTGGTGAATTTGGGTTTATTCCTGAATTTTTAGAAATAGAAGGCGCTCCGAATGACATAAAAAAGTACGCAGAAGCATTGGGTTACCAAGAAAAGGATTGTTTGCCTTGGTCAACTGACGAGTTAATCAATCATTACGCTAGCAAAAAAGGAAGGAGTTAGGGTTTTTTGGATTGTTTACGAGAGGGTTTGGCTTTTGCTGCTTTGGCGGTTGGTTGAGGTTTCGGCTGTGTTTTCTTTGTGTTGTTCCATGCTGGGTATTCGTCGTGTTCTTTTTTAAAGTTCTCGAGTAGATCTTTTTGGCCTGCTTTTGGGTCATCGTTTGTCATCCAGCTGATGGCTACTTTGTCTATGAAGCCGTCTTTGAAGAGCGTTGAGTGGATTTTTCTGGTTGTTTTTCCGCCGTATCCAGCGATGTAGCCGCCGAAGATGCGTTTGGCGAGTTTTTTGGTTTTACCGATGTAGAGTATGTCAGATGTTGGTTTACCGGTTAGTGTTGTGTCTGTTAGGATGATTACGCAGTTTTGATTTGAGGGCAAACTGTTGAATTCGAGCCCTTTGAGTGGAAGGGGGTCTATAAAGCCTTGTTCTTTTAGAGTAAGCGAGTTCATGACTCGTATTAGGCAGATAGGCTGATTTAACCGTTACTATATATACTATAGTTGTCTATAGAGTCTATTTTCAAAGTGCTTAACCGCAACAGCAGCGCTTTATCAGCCTAAGGATGCCAGATGAATAAGAAAGTGCCACTGTTTGAGTTTGAAACCTTTGCAGTTCCACGAATAAAATGCAGCTACATTAACGATTTTCCAAGAAAGCGTAAACGCTGATAGAAATGTGCAGCGCAGGCTACACAACTTATTTTTTGAAGCTGACACTTTATACTGTGACGTGTATGTTAAGTTTGTTTAAGCAGAGTTTACGCTTTAATACTTCAGGGTAGAGGGTCTTTGTCATCCGCCAAGATTACAGAAAAAACAACTCAGAATCTGGACAAAATTTTGGACAACCCAGAATACTATCTTAACAGGGAACTAAGCTGGGTAAGATTCAACGCTCGCATTCTAGAAGAAGCACGTGACGAGTGGCATCCGCTGCTTGAAAGAGTGAAGTTCATAGCCATCTGCGGCAGCAATCTTGACGAGTTCTTCATGACGCGTGTAGCTCGACTTTTGAAGAAGATTAATAAGGGGTCTGATGAGCGTTCGATGGATGGGATGGATTCTGTTGAGCAGATTCATGCTACCCGCAAAGAGATTATTCCTTTAATCGAGAAGCATGCCAACTGTTGGAAGCGGGAACTTTTGCCTGCGTTGTCAGCAGAGGGCTTAGCTATTCGAAAATTTGCAGATTTACCTAAGAAGAACCGTGATATTCTGCGTGAATCGTTTAAGACTTCCATCTTGCCAGAAACGAAAACGTTCAAAGAAGATGTTGAAAGCACAGCATTTCAAAATCTTCATGTGTCGCTGTGTTTAGAGGCAAAAGGTAAATTTTACGGTGTAATCGAGCCGCCTACTGAAAAGTTTGGGCGGCTAATAAAAGTCCCGCAAAGTCTGATTAGAGAAAAACTTGACTTAGAGCACGAGTACGTGTTCATAGAAGACTTGATTAGTAACAATTTAGACCTGCTTTTTCCTAACGCCGAGGACGTAACGGCTTATCCGTTTAGGTTGACGCGTAACGGTGAAATTGACATTTTAATGGATGAATCCTCTGACTTTCTAAATTCAGTTAAGAAGGGCCTGTCTAAGAGGAAAGCAGGGTTTCCAACGCGTCTTGAATTTGACAAAAAAACTCCCGATAAGTTAAGAGAAGCGTTGAAGGCTCGGGTTGGATTGCCTGATTATTTGGTTTACGAGTTTGATGGTCCCTTGGGCTTGGTTGATTTGTGGCAGCTCTACAAAGTCAACCGCCCTGACCTTAAAGACAAGACGTTTTTGCCATCGGTCCTCCCCTTGTTAACCCCAGAGAAAAGCGTTTTTAAAACTGTGGCTAAGCGAGATATAGTGCTGTATCATCCTTACGACAGTTTTGAAGTAATAATCGATTTGTTAAAAGAGGCAGCAACTGACCAGCGAGTTGAAAAAATATGCATCACCATGTACCGCATGGACGCTAAATCGCCCATTGTTGACGCTCTTATGGAAGCGGCTAGAAGAGGCAAAAAAGTCACTGCGATAGTTGAGTTGAAAGCCAAATTTGATGAAGAAAACAATATACTGCTAGTTTCAAGGCTAAAAGAAGCAGGCGTTGACACCGTTTACAATTTCCCGAATTTTAAAGTTCATGCCAAGTTGTGCCTTATCGTTCGACGAGAAAAACACGGTTTAGTTCGGTACGCACATATCGGTTCAGGTAACTACAATGCGGTGACGGCGAAAATCTACGGCGACATCGGATATTTAACTGCTAACCAAGAAGTGGGGTTGGAACTCGAAGAGCTATTTAACATATTGATTAAGGGGCTCCAGGAAAAAGAGTTCAAGCATCTGCTTGTTGCCCCAAAAACCCTCAAAAAAGAGATTTTGGCTCGGATTGATCGCGAAATAGCTGTCCACCAAAAAACCGGGAACGGGTACTTGGCTTTTAAACTAAACAACTTGGAAGAGAAAGACGTAATCAAAGCGCTCTACAAAGCCTCGATGGCGGGAATCAAAGTTGAACTTAACGTGCGCGCGTTATGCTGCCTCAAACCGGGAATAAAGGGGGTTAGTGAGAATATTTCGGTGATTTCAATCGTAGGTCGATTTCTGGAGCATGCCCGCATGTATTACTTCCAAAACGGCGGCGACAGCGAACTTTTAATCGGTAGCTCAGATTTGATGTTTCGGAACCTCAACGAGCGTGTTGAAGTGTTGTTTAGTGTGCCTGATCAGCAGATCCGTTTTGCGATACTTAAAAACATGCTCAAGATTCACCTAAAAGATAACGTTAAAGCCAGAAGGCTTCTCAGTGATGGAACATACCAGAGGGTGGTTCCTAAAGAGGGGGAAACAAGTCTTAACTCCCAGTTCTGGCTAATCAAAAACCGAGGGGTCTGGCATGAATACGCAGAATACATCCCCGACATGTAGCTTGCAGGGAAGTTTCTGTAGATTCGGCGGTCAGACAATTCTTAGGATACTTGAGGGGTTCGAAGATTTAATCGACGGGGTCGCCGAGAACGTTGATGTTGAATGTGTTCATAAAACTCGGGTGACTTCTCGACGTCTCAGAGCAGCATTGCCCATTTTTGAGGATTGTTTTCCCAAGAAGAAATTTAAAACGTGGTCAAGAGAGATCAAAAATGTCACGCGTTTGTTGTCTGAAGCAAGGGACCTCGATGTACAAATAGCGTTTATTGAACAATACCTCAAGAAACTAGGTTCCGCCCAAGAGCAAAACGCCTTAAACGTTCTTCTAAGAGCACATAAAAACTGCAGAAAAAATATCCAAGCCTCAGTTATATCAGGCATAGAAGAACTAAAAGCGTCTAATACCGTAAGCGAAATTCGGGAATATTGCAGAAAACTAATCGATGAAGAGACAGAGCAAGTTTTTGATTCTGGAGTTTTACTTCAAAGAGCACATTGGCACATATCTTTGAGACTAGACGATTTTCTTTCAATGGAAAAATACGTTAAACTTGAAAAAGAAAAACTGCATCATCACCAGATGAGAATTTACGCCAAAAAACTGCGCTACACTATGGAGATTTTTTCGCCGCTATACAATGGAAAACTCGGTCAAGAAATTTCGACAATAAAAGCTTTTCAAGATGTTCTGGGGGAAATCCATGACCATGATGTATGGCTTGAATACCTCCCCTCTTTCAAAGATAAAATCAAGAAAAACAAAAATAGAAATCTAACAGGCATCAATCAAGCGCTCAGGAACTTTGCAACTTACGTTAAAAATGGGAGAAAAAAGTATTATCGAGAATTTGTAGGCCTCTGGGATAACAAAAACAGCGAAGGCTTCTTTGCTCAACTTAGAAAGACCACAAACGCCGAATTCACCACTATAGCCAAGAAAAACGTACAACATAGCCTCATGAACCCACATGTAAAAATCGCTGTTTTATCCGACATACATGCAAACCTTCAGGCTTTAGAAAAGGTTTTGGCGGATGCTCAGAAGCGGGGTGTAGAAGTTTTTGTCAATGCGGGCGACTCAATTGGGTTTGGCGCTTGCCCCAACGAAGTCGTAGAATTGCTTTGCAGCAAGAATGTGTTGAGTATTGTGGGTAATTATGATTTAGAGGTTTTAAGTGGGCAAAGCGACGCCAAAGGCGAAAAAAGGCTTGCGTTAAAATTTGCCCAAGAAGAGCTGTCGCAGTCTTGTGGATTTTTTTTGAGTTCACTGCCAAGAGAACTTAGACTTGAAGTGGCAGGAAAAAAGATTTTGGTTACGCATGGAAGCCCAGAATCAATTGATGAGCACATTCGAAGTGATACCCCGATGCAGCGTCTAAATTACTTTGCAAACATTGCTAAAGCTGACGTCGTGATCGTGGGACATTCACATGAGCAGTTTATTAGGGAAGCAAACGGCGTGTGGTTTGTGAACCCAGGCAGCGTTGGAAGACCAAACGACAAAAACCCTCAAGCAGGTTATGCGCTGTTCAGTTTTGATCCCTTCAAAGTTGATTTGATTAGGCTTGATTATGATGTTGCGGGGGCTTCTGAGGCTCTAAGGAAGAAGGGATTGCCTGAAAGCTTCGCACAGATGCTACTTCGCGGCGTCTCCCTTGACAAAATCATCGAAGAAGACTCGACGAAAAGAAAAATGATGACTGAAAACTGCCAAGAAACGTTACAATCCTCCGAAGAAATATCAAAGAGGTACTGGCCAGATACAGACCATTACCGGCAAGTAGCGAACATGGCTTTAGCCTTGTTTGATGGATTGGCAGCACTGCATAAATTGGGAAAGAGGGAACGTTGCTGGCTTGAACACGCAGCCGTGTTACATGACATCGGCTTGTCAAAAGGGGCAAAACACCACAAACAATCCGCCCAACTGATCTTAAACGATACGCAGTTGCCTTTTCCTTCGCAGGATAGACGGATAATCGCAAGCATAGCCAGATATCACCGCAAAGCCTTACCCAAACCGAAACACTACAACCTTGCAGCCCTTGACCGCAAAGTAGTTCAGAAAATCAGTGTATTAGCAGGTCTGCTTCGGGTGGCAGACAGCCTAGATTATACGCATCAATCCAGCGTAAAAGCTCTAGGAATAAAAGTAGGCGCAAAAAAGGTAACAGTTGAATATGTCTCTAACACACAGTTGACGCTAGAAGAGACAGCGTTTAACAAGAAGAAGGATCTATTTGAAAAAGTCTTTAATAGAAAAATGGTGCTCCTATGGAAGCAACCGTGAAACCCGCTGAGCACATCGTAGGATTCATCGACATCGGCACAAACGCCGTACGTCTTTTAGTAGTACGAATCAACCCAAACTTCTCCTACACAACCATCAGCCAAGAAAAAGAAGTTGTACGACTCGGCGAAAACGAATTCACAGACGGCATCCTTCGCCCAGAAGCCATGGAACGCGCCATCTTTGTCTGCAAAAAATTTGCCGACCTCGCCAAAACCTACGGCGCAACAAAAATAATAGCCGTCGGAACCTCAGCTATCCGCGAGGCAGAAAACCAAGCAGAATTCCTCATTGAACTCAACACTAGAACAGGTTTGCAGGTTAAAGTTATTTCTGGGCAAGAAGAGGCGCGGTTGGTTTATTTGGGTATATCAAACGGAGAAGACATCGGGGACAAAAAAACGATTTTTCTCGATTTAGGTGGCGGCAGCACAGAAATAACCATCGGAAATCAACACGAATTTTTCTACGCAAACAGCCTGCCTCTGGGCGCGATTAGGTTAACAACCAAATTTATCGGCGAAGGCTGGACAGGACCAATAGAAACAGACACCTATAAACAAATAAAAAACTACGCCTGCAACAAAATCAACGCGGTTAAAGCCAAAGTCTTGGAGTACGGCGTCAGGTCCGCTTGGGGCGCATCGGGAACCATGATTAACTTGGCAGAGGTGTCCAGTAAGCTTTTCAAGAAAAGCACAAACGGCCACTTAATTTTATCTCGTAAAAACCTCAAAAAACTGGCACCTGTCCTCTGTTCGATGCCCCTTGAAGAACGCAAAAAACTCCCCGCCATAAACCCTGAACGCGCAGACATTATAATAGCAGGAGCAGCCATAATCGAGGCAGTCATGGAGCAATTCGGGTTAGAAGAAATCCATGTTAGTCACAGAGAACTCCGCGACGGCTTACTAGTGCAGTACATGTCAAACTTTAAGGAGTTCCGCGAGTTGCAAAAAACACCTATGCGGAACCGCAGCGTTTTGAACGTAGGCAGGTCATGTAACTTTGATGAAAAACACGCCGAAACCGTCGCTGCCTTAGCTTTAGAATTGTTTGACAGCGCCAAACAAATAGGATTGCATAGTATGGGTGAAAAAGAAAGAGAACTCCTAAAATACGCCGCAAACCTCCATGACGTAGGCGATTTTCTCTCCTTCAACGACCACCATCTCCATTCACACTACATTATAAGCAACGCCGGCCTGCCAGGGTTTGACAGACAAGAAGTCCAAATTATGGCAAACATTGCCCGGTTTCACAGAAAAAAGCTCCCTACTAGAAAAGCATTGAAATCTGAGGATTTAGATGAGAAGAGCAAGGATGCGGTTGCGGCGCTTTCGACGTTTTTGAGGTTTGCTGAAAAACTTGACCGCAGCCATTGTGGTCTAGTGAAGAAAGCGGAGTTTGTTAAAGTACACAAAGATCAGGTTCTGCTGAGGTTCTACTCAGATTCCGATTGCAGCTTAGAAGAGTGGAGCATTATCCAAAACAAACAGGCCTTCTACGAAGCCTTCGAAAAAGAACTCGATGCCCAGTGCATAATCACACCTAACGTGTAACTTGAACTTAGCTGATTTTTACCAGTGACGAACAGCTTAGCCTAAGCTAATTTTTTCGCCCGTAACAACGTATACTATGGACTCACAGATGTAAACGGCGTGGTCGGCGATGCGCTCAAAGTACCGTGAAACCAGAATGCTTGAGGCGACACATTTACTGCTGCTTTGCTCCGAGTTAATTATGCGGTCTAGGAATTCAAGGTACATCCGATCCACCTCACGCTCAGTGGGTGAAATTGTTTTAGCTAGCTCAATGTCATGTTTCCTAAGCGAATCTATGCTTATTTTTACACTAGAGAGAACCTTTTGGCTCATCTCAGCCAGATACTGCTTGGTCCAAGGTTCGCATTCTGATAAACCGTTCAACTGGTCGCTGATAGAGGAGATGTCAAGAGCGTACCGTCCGTACCTTGCGAAGTCGTTGCCGATTTTCATGTAGGATTTGATTGCACGTAAATCGGAGGCGACGGGTTGGAAGCGGGCGATCAATTCAAACGTTTTGTCTTCTACCTTAGCGGCCATAGCGACGAGCACATCAGACATTTCTCTGACCTGAGCCTGCACGCTTTTGCCGTTGAGGTATCCATGAATCGAAAGCGCCAAAGTTTCGTAGGTTAACTCGCCCATGCGGGTAAGTAACACAGATTGCTCTTCTAAGCCACGGTCAATTATTCTACTCATACTTTTCAGGTTCTCCTTATCCGAATTCTCCAGTTATATATTTCTCTGTTAGCGGATTCTTGGGGGACTCAAAGATTTCCTTAGTTGGCCCAAACTCGATTAAGCTACCCAAATACATAAACGCAGTGTAATCTGAGACACGAGACGCCTGCTGCATGTTATGCGTCACAATAACCACCGTGTAATCACGCTTCAACTCCACTACTAGCCGCTCTATCTTCGCCGTCGCAATGGGGTCCAACGCAGAGCAAGGCTCATCCATCAAGATAACCTCAGGTTGCAAGGCGATAGCGCGGGCGATGCATAGACGCTGCTGCTGACCACCAGAGATACTTGTGCCAGGCTTTTTCAGGTCGTCCTTAACTTCATCCCAGAGAGTGGCCTGCTCTAGGCTGCGTTTAACGATGGCGTCGAGGTTTTTGCCTTTTTTTGCGCCTGTTAATTTTAAGCCTGCAGCGACGTTGTCGTAGATGGACATGGTGGGAAAGGGGTTTGGTTTTTGGAAGACCATTCCGACTCTTCGGCGAACCATGACTGGGTCTACGTTTTTGTCGAATATGTTTTCGCCGTCGAGCAGAATTTGGCCTGTCATTTTGGCGTTTGGGATGAGTTCATGCATACGGTTTAGGCATCGGATAAAAGTGGATTTGCCGCATCCTGATGGCCCGATGATAGCGGTTACAGTGTTTGCTTTGATGTCTATGTTTATGTCTTTTAGGGCTTGTTTTTGGCCGAACCAGGCGTTCAAGCCGATGCTCTGCATCTTCAAGTCTGACGTCTCTTTCTGGGGTGTGGTCATTTTTTCATTCTCCCTCTACTTGCTACTCTAACTGCAATGTTCAAGGATAAAACCATGAGAATTAGAATCAACGCGGCGCCCCAACCCTGAGCCTGCGCGCTGGCGTAAGGCTGAAGCGAATCTCGCCAAATCTCAAGCGGCAACGCAGCCATAGGTTGATCTAAACCTTGGAAGAAGTATCGGTTACCAAGAATCGTCATGATCAGCGGGGCGGTTTCTCCTGCGATGCGGGCAACGGCTAGAAGGGTGCCTGTGATTAAGCCGCTTTTTGCTGAAGGCAAAACTACGCTCAGAGTCGTTCGCCATTTATGCGCGCCAAGAGCCAAAGACGCTTCGCGGACGCTGTTTGGCACGAGTTTAAGTGATTCCTCGGTTGTTCGGGCAACGATGGGGATTAGGATGAATGAGAGGGCTATGGCGCCTGCAATCGCTGAATAGGTACCTATCAACGCGATGACGATTACTCCGTAAGCGGTTATGCCTACTACGATGGAGGGAAATTCTGTTAAGATGTCGTTTATGCTGCGCATGGTGACGGCATAGCGGTTGTTGCCGAATTCAGCGAGGTAGATGCCTGAGAGTATACCGATGGGGATGCCTATGAGGCTGGTTAAACCTATGAGTATGAGCGTCCCTTGTATGGCGGGTCCGATGCCGCCGTTTGCGTTGGTTTGGGTCAAAAAGTTGATGCTGAGTTGGGGGGCGCCTCTGATGATTACTTCCCAGAGTATGCTTAGCAGGGGAACCACCGCTAGGATGACACAGATGCCGCAGAGGATAAAGAAGAAGTAGTTTTTGAATTTGCGGAAAGCGTAGTTAGATATCACTCAACCGCCCCTCCTTTGACCTTTAACACCTTAGTAACCATTATGTGCGCGCCGATGTTGATGAGTAAACTCATGATTAGCAAAATTAAGCCAACGCCAACGTATGCAGCGACCTCCAATTCACCTGTAGCTTCTAAGAAGCCGTTAGCGATAAGTGAAGCCATGGTTTGGCCGGGTTGGAAGAGCGAGGTGGGCATGGCTGCGGGGCCTGTGGCGTTGCCTATGACCATAGATACGGCCATGGTTTCTCCTACTGCGCGGCCTAAGCCTAGGATTACGGCGCCGAATATTCCTGATCTGCCGTAGCTTAAGACCCAGTGGCGGATGACTTCCCATTTGGTGGCTCCGATGCTGTAGGCGCCTTCACGGATGCTGTTGGGTACGGCGCTTATGACTTCTTTTGAGATGGAAGCAACCGTGGGGATTATCATGATGGCTAGGATGCAGCCTGCGGTGAAGAGGTCCAATCCGAATGGGGAGCCGCTGAATATGGGTATCCAGCCTAAGTAAGTAGATATTGGGATTTCGAGGTAGTTTAGTATCCAGAACCTGAAAATGAAAAGCCCCCAAAGACCATAAATCACGCTTGGAACAGCAGCTAAGAGTTCAACTAGATAACTGACGGGTACCCTGAGGGATCGGGGGGCCATTTCAACCAGAAAAATCGCTATGCCCAAACTAAGTGGGACACCAATGAGTAGTGCTATGCCTGAGGTGACGAGTGTTCCGAGCACATAGGGTAATGCGCCGAAGATTTCTCTGCCTTCAACTGGGTTCCAAGCGGTACCGAAGAAGAAGTCTGTGCCGAACCGCTGGATTACTGGTGCAGAATCAACCGTTAAAACGTAGCCAGTTATGATTAGGATAACTATTGCGGAAGCCGCTATGACTGCGGCTAGGTTTTTGAAGAGAAAATCGCCTGTTAATTTTATTTTTTCAGTAAAAAACTTGGGGGAGATTTGGTGGTTCAGGGCTATCCACCTAAGTTACAGATAATGTTTGCCCGTTAAAAGTTATTGAACGAATTGTTACTTCGTTTAGCTGCACAACGTTGCTTGGTAGGGGCGCGTATTCAAGGTCAGGTCCAAAAGCTTGTCCATCGTGAACGACGTACCAGAGGAACTGTACTAAAGCTGTTGCTTTTTCCTGTGTCATGTTGGGGAGTACGTTGAGTTCTTTGTAGACCAACAGGTAGGTGAAGCTGACTATGGGGTATGCTTCGGCGCTGTCCATGTTTAACAGGTTCACGTTTGTCCAGCTTGCGTCGCCTGCGGGTAAGGTTGCGGCTCCAGCTTCGGCGGCTGCGGTTGTGGATTCAAGCGTTGGCATGATGTAGTGACCTGAAGGGTTGGCGATGGCTGCTACAGTCATGTTGTTTTCTAGTGCGTATGCCAATTCAACATAGCCGATTGAGTATTGATTGCCGGCAACTGTTGAAGCTACACCTGCGTTGCCATTCGAGCCTATTCCACCAGGCCAGGATACTGATTTGCCTTGACCAACAGCGTTACTCCATGAGGTGCTTACTTTGCTGAGGTAGCTTGTGAAGATAAATGTGGTTCCTGAGCCGTCTGAGCGGTGGACAGTGATGATGTTCTGTGAGGGGAGAGTGACGCCGGAGTTTAGGTTTTGGATTGCAGGGTCATTCCATTTGTTGATCTTGCCTTCGAATATGTCTGCGAGGACTTGTCCGGTTAGTTTGAGACCGCTTGATACGCCAGGGAGGTTATAAGCGACTGTGACTGCGCCTATTGTTTCTGGGATGTGGAGAGCGTTTGGAATGTCTGCTCTTTCAGTTGCGGTGAGGGGTGCGTCGGAGCCTGCGAAGTCAACGTTTTTGTTTTTGAGGTCGGAGATTCCGCCGCCGCTACCGATTGCTTGGTAGTTTATTTGGACGTTTGGTTTTACGTTGTGAACGTATTGGGTTATTATTTCGTTGAGGAGCGGGTATGGGAATGTTGCTCCTGAGCCGTTGAGGATTATTGGTTCTGTACTGGCGGGGGATGACAAATAGACATATGCAACGATTGATACGAGAATTACTGCGATAGCAACTATTGCAGCTATAACATATTTAGTGTTCATATTTTGCTGCCTCTTTTTTGTGCATCTAAAGACACTAATTTAGTTATATAGGAAATCTCCATAAAATTTATAGTCTATATAGACATAATTAATATAATGACTACTCATAGAAAGAGTCACTTGGAGTCAAGCGTGACAACCAAAGAAGCAGAAAAACTAAACGAAGAACAACGCAAACTACAAGTCACAGGCGGATCCACATTCATACTTTCTCTACCCAAAGATTGGGCAACCAAAAACGAACTCAAACGCGGCAGCTCAATGCTTGTCCGCGAAGAAGAAGACGGTTCACTATCCATCGCGCCCTCAAGTTTTCCTAAAAAAGAAAAACAAGACGAAGCCTTCATCAAAGTAGGTCAAAACGACAACCCCGACGCCATAATGCGCACAGCCATCTCCGCATACCTAAACGGCTACAACATACTGCATATCCGCTCGCAAGGACAAAAAGTTCTTTCATCCAAACTGCGCAACCACCTCAAACACTTCGCAAGGCACTACTTGGTAGGCACAGAAATAGTCACCGATACCCCTACAGACTTAACTTTGCAGGTTTTGCTGAATTATCCTGAACTCACAGTCCAAAACGCGTTGAGCCGAATGGCGATTATTGCGTCGTCTATGCATAAAGAATCCATAGGCGCACTCAAAAGACTGGATTACCAAAGTGCTAAGGCAGTCATCGAAACCGACCGCGAAGTTAACCGCTTCGGCCTCTACATCGTGCGGCTACTAAAGTTGGCGGTTTCAAATCAGCGTATTGTCAAAGAAATCGGGTTAGGTTATCAGAAGGAATGTTTGGGGTATAGGTTGATTGCAAAATCGGTCGAGCGATCCGCAGATCACGCGACCAAAATAGCAGAAAACACCCTGCTGCTCAAGGAGCCGGTAAACGAGCAATTCCTTGAAAAACTCAGTCAGCTAAGTGAATTGGCTAATTCTATGTTTGAAAACGCGATGGAAGCTCTCTTCAAACACGATTTTAACTTGGCTGAGAGCGTTCTTGAGAAACTGAGCCACGCACATAAATTGGAGAAAGAGACAGTTCTCAGTCTGCCGAACGCCAAAATCGAGGACGTTGTGAATTTGAGGCTGATAATCGAAAGTGTGAGGCGGACTGCGGAGTATGCAAGTGACATCTCAGAAGTTGTGCTTAACTTGAACGTTGAGTCTGTTTTGGGCTAAAACCCCCTCTCGTTATTTTTTAAGTTAAATAATCAAATCTTTAGCTGCAGGTTTTTACTTTTTTTATTTCACAATTAACATCGGACTTGACAAAAACACATACGTTGGAGCCAATATCTTGGTTCACTTCGTAGCAACTGTATTAGTTTCGGTAATCTAAACGAACAAAACAGAGAAAAGGACTCTACTAAAAGAAAAAGCATTAACAAATCAGAAATCTAATTTCAAGAAAAAATTAAAGATGGGGAAATTTTAGGTTGTTGGCAGTGTCTGTCCGTTGAAAGTTATCGACTGTATCGTTGCTTCGTTTAGTGACACTACGTTTGAGGGCAAAGGTGCATAAGATAGGCCGGATGCCAAGTTTTGGCCATCGTGTACCATGTACCATAACCATTGCACGAGACCAACTGCTTTGGCTTGAGTCATACCAGGGATGACGTTGAGTTCTTTGTAGACTATGATGTAGCTGAAACTAACGATTGGATAAGAGTTTGCACCTGGAGCGTTGAGGATGTTTACGCTTGTCCAGCTTGCGTTGCCTGCGGGTAAGCCAGCGGAGGCAACTGATTGGGCGGCTGCGGTTGTGGTTGCAAGGGTTGGCATGACAAAGTTCCCTGCAGGGTTTTGTATGGCTGCAACTTTCATGTTGTTCTCTACTGTGTAGGCTAATTCGACGTAGCCGATTGTGTAGGCGTTTCCTTCGACTGTGCCAGCAACACCTGCGTTGTTGTTAGCGCCAACTCCCACTGGCCAAGCGGGATTTTTGGCTTGTCCAACGGTGCTAGCCCATGTGCTGCTTGATGCGCTGAGGAAACCTGTGAATACGAAGCTGGTTCCTGAGCTTTCTGCGCGGTGGACGACGATGATGTTTTGGTTTGGAAGGTTGGTTGTTGGGTTGAGAGCTTGTATGGCAGAGTCATTCCACTTGGTTATGGTTCCTAGATAGATGTCGGCGATGACTTGGCCAGTTAACTTTAGACCTGTGGGTATACCGGGCAAGTTGTAGGTTACGGTAACTGCGCCGATGGTTTCAGGGATGTGTAACGCGTTGGGTATGTTGTTTGCTTCAGATGTTGTGAGCGGGGCGTCGGAACCTGCGAAATCGACGGTTTTTTGTGCTAATGCGGAAATGCCGCCGCCGCTGCCGATGGATTGATAGTTAACGGTTGCCCAGGGTCTGGTGGCGGTATAACTGTTAATCATGGCATTAATCAGCGGATAGGGGAAAGATGCTCCTGCACCGTTGATTGTGGCTGGTTGGGGGGTTGGTGATGGGCTGGGTGAGGCTGTGGGTGCAACTGTAGGGGCCGATGTGGGGTTGGTCGTTGGTTTGTTGGTTGGTTTTGCGGTTGGAGAGGCTGTTGGTGAATCAGTTGGAGCTGCAGTAGGTGCTGCTGTCGGCGCGGGGGTTGGTGTTGGTGTAGAAGGCGGTTGAGCGGGGTTTGCTAGGTAAACGTAAGCGAATGCTGAACCGATAATGATTGCTATCGAGACTATTCCAAGGATAATATATGTAGATTTCATTTTTACTCTATTTCTCCAGGTGGTCATCTACAAAAAACGGTGTAATATAATCGCCCAGCATAGAATACAGAGTGGACTATAGAGGTATGTAGGCATCTATAGTCGAATATAAAATCAATAGCAAATTCTTAGAAAAAGCATTACAAATAGGCTTAAAATTAAAAAATTAAAGCAAATTGAAATAAAAAATAGTGTTTTAGCTTTCAGTTATGGGTACTGTAAGAGGCAGACAATTTTTGGCCGTTCCGTTTCGCTGGCGCTGTCTATGAGATGGGCAGTTCCATCTGGACAGTAAACTTTGTCGCCTACTACGGCTTTTTTGTATCGTTCGCTGCATTCTTTTAGTTGGCAGCAACCATCACAATCTCTTGATAGCATATTTTTCACCTTTCACTTAGTCAAGGAATATATTGCACCTGCGGCGCCTATAGAGATAACGTCTATAAAATATATAGAACTATATATATCAAAAAGGAGTTCGCGCCCAACCACAAACACAAAAACCCAACACACCCCACTGTGGCTTTATATAAGGGAGGGGAGGTCTACTCAGAGACGTCGCGTGACCTGCAACATAGACTTTTCTGGGCATACAGGGGAACCTTTAAGAAAGCAAACGCCCTCAACAAAGAGACCACAATGCATCACAGCCGCTTAAAAGCAAAGGGCATATTCCTGGACTTAGACGGCACCATCGTGGATTCCACAGGCGCCTACATAGAAGCAGCCCAGATTGCCTTCCGCCAACTTGAAATTCAGCCGCCGCAAGACAGCTTGCTCCTTGAAATCCCACGCAGAATGGAGCAGCACCTAACGATAGATGACATAACTAAAGGCACCACAAAAGAGTTTCTGCCCATATACCTCAACGCTTTCCGCTCGATAACTGAACGCAAAACACGGCTCCTTCCAAACGTCTCTTCCACCTTAGCGGCACTCTCCCAGAAAGCGAAACTTGCCCTAATAACCATGCGTTTTGTGCCCAATCAGGTGGTTCAAAAGGAGCTTGACTATTTTGGTATACTACCATACTTTTCATGTGTAGTTACAGGGTTGGATACGGCTAAACCGAAACCTTCACCTGATGCTTTGATTAAATGTCGAGAAGTCCTAAACCTTGACATCTGCGACTGCCTCATCGCAGGCGACTCCGTCAGCGACATGCGCGCGGGCAAAGCGGCGGGCGCAAAAACCGTCGGGTTACTCTCGGGCCTCTACAACCGTGAAGAGCTGGAGCGGGAGCAGCCAGATTTGGTGCTTTCTGATGTTTCAAAGCTACCGTTGCATGTTGAATAAGCTTTTTTTGGTATATCGGCTCTGGATATATTGCTGATTTTTTCTTAGGCAGTTATATGGGTTTTAAAAATAAAAGTTAATTAAAAACCTTCAACTCTACACAGTATTGGAGAGGGCTTTCAGCGGGAATCGTAATGAATTTCGTAGAGGTAATCATAGGGGAGAAACTAAGAGACGCCGACCCCGCCTTAGACGTGATCGGTGCGGACAGAAAAGTCTTACAGGTCGCCTGCCAAGACTTTACTAACTACCTTAAATTCCATTGGAACCTCATAGGCAAAGAAGCAAACCAATGCGACTTAGTCGAAAAACTCGAGCTTCTCTTTAAGGAAGAACCCGAGGAATTGGATGCCTTTTTAGCTGTTTGGGTAAACATCTGGTTCAAGAAATGGAAAGAACGCGTCAAACTGCTCATCGGCGACCAAAACGCCAACAAATGGAACAAAATGGCTAAAGCCATAACCGACGCAGAACCAATCTGGCGCAGACTTGAACATAAACAAGAAATCCAAGAACTCGTCGTCGCCACATTGATAAGAAACGGTGAAATCTGCGGCACCGAAATCTTAGCCGAAAACCTGCTTAAAATCGAGTTAGGTGAAAAAGGCTGCTGCCAAGAACTGGGAGAGAAAGACGAAAAAGAAAGCATCTTCATCACAGTCAACAATGCATTACGCCGAGCACGGGAGATGGCGCAAAGCCGCGGGCCTCTGATTTTTGTAAAAGTCGATAAGGGGTATTATAACACGGGTCCGGAATAAAGACCCAGTTTCCCTATACCTTATTTTTTGCATTTATTATACAGAGTTTTGCTGTTTAGAAAACAAAAAGAAGTTTTCTGAGAAGTAGTTAAAAGTTGAAAAGATGGTTTTAGCAGACTCTTTCTCTTTGCAGAGTCTTAGTTCGCCAACTGTAGCGCCTCATGGTCTTCTGTTCGCCAAAACCACAGGCACCACAACGGTGATTACGAACATGGTAAGCGCGTCTACCGCATCTACGGCACATAATGTGCACTGTTTTGCCTTGGCGCTTGCCCATCGAAGGAGTTCCTTTTCCCATTCAACTCACCTTGGTGGGGGTGAAATAAGGACTACGTTGTCTCCGCGGACGATGATTAGCCCTAACTTCTGCTGGTTTTCAACGACGGTGGTGTCTTCTGTTTCTTCTAGAACTAGGTTCAAGTGCTGGTCGAAACCCTTTAGTCTACCTCTGAGGCTTTTGCCGCCTTTCAATCGTACGAGGACGATTTTGCCGAGGTTCTGTTCAAGGATTTCGGTTGTCATTTCGCTCATATTGGAATCCTCAAGTATCTTTATCTCTTCTATACTTTATATCTCAACATTTAAACCTATCTCAAGGGACGAAGAGAAATGACAGATGACCCACAGGCGGGGTAATTACGAATTAAGGACGTTTTTGTCTGAAGTGTTGGCTTCAGTCGGTTTATAGTTTTTCAGCTAAAGCTAAACATCTCTTGTTTAAGACTTCACCCAAGTTGGGGTTAATTGGGAAATATACGTCCCTGACACAGTAAAACTCGACTTTCTCGATGTTAGGTGCCTTCTTAGCCTCAGTAATCAACATCTGAATACTTTTTAAATCCTTGATAAACGCAATCGCGATGATGTCGCATGACCCGATTATTTCGGAGAGCCCAAAAATGTTTTTTATATTTTTTAAGTACATGATGGTTTGGGTTTTGTCACTGTTAGGCTTCAAGGTAATTAAGAGGAAAGTTTTACCCTGATAGCCCAGTCGCGCTAAATCAAGGGAAGCGACGCAGCGGAAAATTTTGCCTTCTTTTTTCATTTTTTCGTAGCGTCTTCTGACGGTACATGGATGTGAATGTATCTTTTTTGCTATATCCACAAAGGACATGGCTCCGTCCTTGTTTAGTTCGGCTAAAATGAGGTAATCTAGCTTATCCATGCGTCTACCCTTCGTTTGTGTTTAAGTTTAATTGGTCGTAGTTGGTAGTTGGAAACCCTGAAAAAACAGAAAACGCGACTTTTCGTATTCCGTTTATTCTTTTAAGCATCTCGACGCGATTGTTTAAGCTGTCAAAATCTTCTGCGTAAATCAACCCGTGAAGGTCATATTTTCCGATGCTTGATAGCGCCTCAATCAAGATTGTATGTTCTGTTATAAATCGCAAGACCTCGTTTATGTCAGCTGTGATTTCTGTTTCTATTCCGATGAACGCTATTAATTTAAAGCCATAAGTATCTAATGGAGCTAACAGCGTTGCGCCTGTTATTACCCCGAGTTTTTTTAGGCGATTGATTCTGTTGAAAACTGACACTTGAGAGACGTGGCATTCATTTGCAATTTGTTTCAGGCTTAGGCGGGCGTCTTTTAGGAGAAGGTGGAGAATTTGGTTGTCTATTGCATCAATATTAACTGTGGAGGTCATATCTACGCAATTAGGTGCACTGTTTTGTTTTGTTTAAAAACTATTTGCATCGTCGACTTTGGAGAGATTGTTTTTTCATAAAAAATTGCGATGTGATTAAAAAAAATGCGTGTGTTAACTGACCCATCTCTTTTTTATAGAGCAACAGGGGCAGTTTACAAAAATATTATATGCAATCTACGATGTAAACAACAGCTATGTCTTCCCAACAGACCCAAGTAAAGGCAACTTTAGACCGAATGCTGTTGCCAACCCTACTTTTATGCACCTTCACCGCACTCGCAGTAACAGTTGCCTTCAGCACACTTCTAGTAGACATCGCGGCATCCTTTGAGGTTTCAATCGGAACAGCAAGTCAACTGGGACTAATCAGCAGCTTAATCGGCATACTTGTTGGAGCAGCAATGAGCAGTCTATCGCTCCGTTTTAGACATAAGACGCTGTTTTTAGCAGCTATTTTGCTTTTCACTCTAGGCGCAGTGGGCTACTTTCTAGCCGCAGATTTTGTTTTTCTCATACTTGCACAGTTCATGGTGGCTACTGGACTTAGCATCATGTCCATTTTGAGTTACACTTTAATTGGAGAACATTTGCCCATTGAAAAAAGAGGCTGGGCGATTGGCTTGGTCATTTCAAGCGGGTTATTGTCATTCATAATCATCGCCCCCCTTTCAGGTTTCATAACTGGCCTCGCTGGCTGGAGAATGGTTTTTCTCTGGTTTATAATTCCGTTATCTTTGATTTGTTTAGTTCTAAGTTTGCTATCTATTCCATCAAAACAGCCCAAAATTGAAAGAGCAGGGCAGTCCCTCTACAAAGAAGCACTGAAGAAGGTTTTTTTGTGCAAATCAGCAGTTGCCTGCCTAACGGGTTCTTTGCTTTTGATGTTCATCGTGACTGTCCCAACTTACGCAGTATCTTACTATCGAGATGTCCATTCGGTTTCCCCTGCCGTTGGAGGAATTCTAATCTCAATCACGGGAATCGGCGGAATAGTAGGCGGATTATCGACTGGAAAGCTATGTAACAGGTTTAGCAGAAAAAAACTTGCAGGATTCTTTATCGGAATCTCAGGCATCGCATGTATCATCTTCACCTTCATACCCATAATCGGGGTTTCAGTGGCAATTTGGACCGTTGCAGCAGCCGCTTCAACAGCGGGCATGGCGAGCTTAAATAGCTTAACTTTGGAGCAGGTGCCAAAGTTTAGGGGTCCAATGATGTCTATTAATGGTTCTTTTCAAAATGTTGGTTCGGGGTTAGGTGTGATCGTTGGGGGGTTTATTTTGAATTCGTTTAGTAACAATTTCAATTTGCTGATGGTGGTTTTAGGGGCTCTTGGGGCTTGTGCAACTGTGGTGTTGCTTCTTTTTGCGTCTGACCCTCTGCAAGAAGAAAATGTAGGTGTACCGTGCAGGTAAACAGAGCTTTAAATGACTTTTCAATTCATAAGTCTTAAAAGCCTATATTACAGATACACATAGGGAACACGGGTTAACCCATGAAAAACACAAGCGAATACGAGAAATTCAGGAAACCCATAGAGGAAATCATCAATTTTACCAACACCCTAGATGAAGAATACCGAGAGAAATGCTTTGAAATCCTATTCACTAGATACCTATCAAACCACCATGAAATTGAAAGTCCGCCTGCAGTGTTAGAAAACAAGTGCATACCTCAACTAAGAGAATACCCACCAGAACTTAAGGCGTTCATAAAACAGCATGGAATAACAGAAGAAATAATTAACAAACTGTTTCTGAGAGAAAGCGGAGAAATCCATCCAATCTACAAGATAACCGAGAAGAAAAGAGCCACCGCGCAAATTCAAGTCGCATTACTAACAGCGTTTGAAAACGCCTTGGTAACTCCCAATGGAGCCTTCGAGTTTTCAATGAAGAACGCCAGGGAAAGATGTGTTGACTACAACGTCTACGATGGCAACGACTTTATCTTCAACTTTAAGAAGTGCGCGGGTTTGTTCAGCAATGTTGACGCCGAGGTTGTAAAGTTAACCCCAATCGGCAAAGACGAGTTGGCAAACTTGATAGCTACAATCTCTAAGCAATAAACCAAGAACCAAAATTGCAACTGTTTTGGTGCGTCCTTATAAGAGGGATAGGATAACTTGGATTTCATGGAATGTGGGCAGTAGCTAATGGCGTCGCTGATAGATTTCGCGTTGGTCTTTCTAGTATCGCTTGGAGCCAACATGATTCCTTTTGCTGGCCCATCAAACCTGCTCATCCCAACATGGTTCGCCCCTCTCCTATCACATACAGATATTTCCACCAAGGTAACAGTTGGAGTTCTAGTCGCGTTAGGTGCCGCCTTAGCAAAGGGCAGCCACTACATGATAACATTCTTTGTCAGCGGAAAACTCAGCGAAAAACGGCGCAAACGCCTAGACGCTGACGCAACAAAAGTTAAACGCTGGGCTTTTCCTCTTCTTTTCATAGCAGCCGCATCCCCAATACCTGACGAACCCATCATCATACCACTGGGGCTTATGAAATACAGTCCAGCCAAGTTTTTCACTGCATACTTCTTAGGAAAGGTTTTGATTGCTGTAGCGGGCGCTTTTGCGGGCGGTTTCGCAGTTGACCTGTTATCGGGCTGGATTAGCCCTGAAGTCATGATTGCAATTTCAGTAGCCTTAACTGTAATAATTACTGTCATACTCCTCAAATATGACATTGGAGAATTAACCGAAAGAATTATGCGCCGTACGACAAAAACAAAATCACAGGAAAACACTAATAACCCAGCAGAGAACGCAAGTAAGGCAGATGAATCATGCCCACAAAACAACGCCGATACCCTCTGAAGACAAAAGAAGCAAAACAAATCTTAGATGAAGCCGCACAAAAAGTTAAACTCGATTTTGATGCGCTTTTTGGCGCGAAAACCAACGTCGAGGTAGTTGAATCGGACGTGGGGTTGATTTATCTCGTTGGCGGTAGACCTTTGCTTTTTGAAGCAAACCAGAAAGTTCTACCTTCCCTGCTTTTCAGTGAGTTTACAGCTAAAGCGCCCAAAATTATCGTGGACATGGGAGCAGTGCCATATGTCTGCAAGGGTGCAACTGTTATGGCGCCGGGTATAGTGCGGGTTGAGGGCGATTTTGGGGTGGGCGATTTGGTTTTGGTTGCGGATATGAAGCATGGTAAAGCGTTGGCGGTGGGCGAGAGTTTAATGGACGCAGAGACTGCAAGAGCCACTAAAAAGGGTCCTGTAGTGAAAACACTGCATTATGTTAGCGACAAAATCTGGGAATATATAAAAACGCTCAACGAATAAAATGTATTAAACAAAAAAATAAAAGGAAAGTTGGTTTCCTTGGCGTTGATTTATTTCTTTTTGATGATTGAGTAGACGACTAATACAGCGAGCACGATGATTGCAACGAGGATTGCGGTGGTCATTGGCACGAAGTATTGTTCAGCCATGGTTGCGGGGGCTTGTGTTGGTGCAGGAGTGGCTTCTGGTGCTTCGTCGACTGCGAAGGCTGTTTGAGCGTGTGATCCGTAGTATGAGTTGGATCCAGCGAAGCTTGCGATGACTGTGTATTTGCCTGAGATGTCTGGTGTCCAGACTAAGCTGTAGGTTCCGCTTGCATCACTCTTTGCTGTACCTATGTTTCGGTAGTTTCCGTTAGAGTCAACTACGTTGATTGTTATTGGTACGCCTGTGACGTTGGTTGGGCAGGGTTTTTGCATGTAAACGTATTCCATCCATCCAGTCATGCTTTCGTCGCTTACTACTGGTACGCCGTTGGGGAATCTTGCGGCTTGCTCAGCTTGTTTGGTGCCTGCTGAAATGTCAGTGATTGTACCACGAATAACAACGCTTTGTCCTGATTCTAAGGCTGCCATGGGTGCGTCTACTGTGAGTGCGCTTGGGCCTTTGCCGATGCAGTATACTTTGCCGTCGTAGGCGTTTAGGTGTGCAAGGTATCCGTCTGCGATTGCTATTGGCGCCAGTGAGGTTCCTAGACCTGACGCTGACCATGAAAGCAGGTTCCAGACTAATTCACCTGTGGTGGCGTTGTTAGCGTATACTCTGTAGCCTTTGTATAGTGGTGTGTTTGGTGAGTGTTCTCCAGCATAAGAGAAGACCATTCCGTCAGCTACTGCTGCGGTTTGAATTGGGTAGAGTCCCCATGGTGTTTCGATGCCGCTGTTTGTGTCGTTGAATTTCCAGAGTAATGAGCCGTTTTTCATCGAGAAGCATAGTAGTTCTCCGCCGTATCCGCTTACGTAGAGGTTGCCGTATGCGGGGAAGCCTGCTCTGCTGCTGTAGTAGTTGAACGCGCGGAATTCTCCGACTGGTCCCCATTTGAGATCGCCGGTGTCGATGCTGTAGCCTAATCTTTGTCCAGTTTCAAAGTCTGTCATAGCAATGGTTCGGGTGACTGGGTCTATGGGTTGCCATGCGAGCATTCTGGTTATGTCGCCTGCGGGGGCTGTGTAGTTTTTGATCCATAACAGTTGTCCTCTGGATTCTGGTTTGTCGCTTAGTGCCCACATCGTCCACGGGTTAGGGGTGCCTCTTGAGAGTGAGGTTAATGCGATGTTGCTGCTGCGGCCGATTATTACGTCGCCGGGTATTATGCCGATTATGGTTGGAGCGTCTAGGCCTGGTAAGCTGGGTATGGTTACGTTCCATGAGTAGGCTGTGGTTGTGTTGATTGATTTTCCGTTTACTCTCCATTGGTCTTCGTTAGTGCCTGATGTGCCCAGTCTTGTGCCTGGTGCTGCTGTCCAGTTCCAGAGTGCGAGCCATCGGTTTTGGTAGTTCATGACGTAGCGTACGATTTCTCCTTTGTCTGTGTAGACTTCTGTTCCGCTGGGTACGCCTGTTAGGTTGAACATGCCTTTGCCTGTTAAGGGGTCGTATGCCATCCATGTGGTGCCGCTGGCTTGCCATAGTATGCCGCCGACGACTCCGTGCTGGTTAGGTGAGGCATAATCGTAGAGTTGTGCAAAAGTTGGGCTTATGTCGTCTCTTCGCCATAGTTCTTGTCCTGTTCTTAGGTCGACTGCTACGTAGCCGCCGCCTGTTGGGGCGTGTCCTAGTGCAACTGGGTAGCAGAGGATGCCGCTGATTATGATGGGATTGTTGAATCGGGTTTCATACGAGAAGCCTGAATAGAAAGTTGCACCTACCTCAGCTGAACCGCCAGTTAAGCCGCCTAGTTCGAAGACTTTAGACCACATAATGTGTGAGCTTGTGGGTGCGCTTCCATATTTTTGCCATCTGTCTGCTGTTGCTGCGCCGCTGAGCCAGTTAGAGGAAATTTGTTCCCATAAGATGTTTTGGCCTTCGATGGGTCGTGTCCAGTATTCAGTTGGAAGTGGAATGACAGGTTGGTGTGGGATGGGTTCTGCTTGGACGGTGAAGGTGGTTGTTGCGTTGCTGGGTAAGTAGTAGTCGCCTTGGTATGCGCCGCTCCAGGTGTAGGTTTGGCCTGGGAATTGGAAGAACAGTTTGTATGTTCCAACTTGGTTGGGCACATATTGTGTGTATGCTGCTGAAGTGGGGTCTGAAACTACGCTCCAAGTTACGGTTTCAGTGGTATTGTCAGGTTTTGTTATTGTGAGTTTGTAGTCTTTGAACCTTATGTCGTTGTCTGCGTCAACGCCAGCGATGACTTGGTTAATCCAGACGACGATAAGAACTTCTTGTCCCACGCCGACTGGGTCAGGGTTAGCGCTTACGTAAGCAAAAGTTGTGATGTTCCATGGAGGAGTGTGTGCTTCGGCTTTTGGTGCTGCAGTTAATGCGATTGAAGTTGCGAAGATTGCTATACACAAAATTGCAAAGAATTTATTTTTATGCGTTTGCATTTCTTTTTTTCTCCTTAAACTCCTTTCAAAAAGGAAAAATCCTTAATAAAAGTTGCTAAATTGCAGGTTTCAAGAAGTAACTCCCCAGCAGGGAAAAAAGGCAATTTTTGAAACATCCACCAAGAAATCACCATCAAACAGGCAAAAATGTGGAGAACACAACTCTGAACACCTCCCAATTTGGTGGGCAACATCTTTATTGTCTGTCAGCGTATTTTATAAGTGTGGTCAGCTTTGAGTGCCCCTTTAGCTGTAGTTGAGCCTCAAAAGTTCAGCCGAGTCGCTGTGGTAGGGGACTTGCATGGCGACTACAAAACCCTAAAAGCCATACTTGAGATTGTAAATTTAGAGGTAGATTTGCTGGTTTTTTTAGGCGACTACGCCGACCGAGGCCCAGACGGCGTCGAAGTCATCCGAACCATCGCAGACCTACAGCAGAAACACCCAACAAACGTTGTCGCATTGATGGGAAACCATGAAGATTTCACCGAGTTAGGTGAACCCCAATTCAACCCCTGCACCCTAATCGAAGAAGCCACAGCCAAAACAGGCAGCTGGGGCAACTACTTCACAGACGAACTCAAACCCTTCATAGACACACTCCACATCGCCGCATTAATCCCAAACAACGCACTGCTTGTTCACGGAGGAATATCAAGTAGAATCAACGGAGTCTCTGATTTGCAGGCACCCTCAGAAGAGTTGCGTCTGGATCTGCTCTGGTCAGACCCCATCGACGGCGACGGAGAAGACCCAAATTATGCGCGGGGAGCAGGCGTCGAGTTCGGCGCGGACGTTTCTGCGGCTGTTTGCAAAGCGTTGGGTGTGGGCAGAATAATTCGGAGCCATCAACCGCAGTTGGCAGCCGCTAAACCATTCAAAGTACATGATAATCGAGTGATTACGGTAAACGCGACGTCGGTGTACGGTGGCAACCCGTTTGTTTATTTCGTTGACCCCAAATCAAAAAGCAGGGATAGTTACCGAAACATACGTTAGTCGCTTTTTACTGAAAAGTCGGGTTTACTGGGGCTTCTGGCAAAAGCATTTCTTCTAAGGAGAAAAGAGAATGCAAATCACAATGTATTGCAACATCATAATTTCAATCCAGAAGCTCACTCAGCCCCGACCTCTCAAAGCAAAAAAAAAACAAAAAAAGGAAAAGAAAGGGTTCTATTATGGTCGCTTCCTAAGCATTAGAACAACGATTGCTCCCACGATGGCTATGGCGATGATTATGGCGGCACCCATGGCTAGCACGTAGGTATCTGTCATTGGCTGCGCGGTTTCTGCTATTGGCGTAGCTGACGGTGGAGGTACGTCGTCGACTTGGATTGCTGTCTGTGCAGAGGAGCTTGCATACGCGTCTGAGCCTGCGTAGGATGCGAATATGGTGTATTTTCCAGGTATGTCGGGTTGCCATGCATAGCTGTATGAGCCTGATAGGTCTGTTTTTACTTGGCCGATGTTGCGGTAGTTGCCGTTAGCGTCGAGTACATCCAATTTCACTGTGACGCCTTCTGCGTCTGTGGGTTTGGGTTGCTGCATGTAGAGGTACTCCATCCAGCTTGCCATGCTTTCGTCAGATACTGCTGCTGCACCGTTTGCGCTTGCTGCTTTATCAATTACTTTGCCTTCGATTAGCACACTGCTGCCTAATGTGGAGACTTTGGGTGAGGAAGTTATGGTGGTTTCGCTTTCGCCTTTGCCAAAGCAGTAGACGCGTCCGTCGTAGTAGTTAAAGGAGACTGCGTATCCGTCAGCTAGCACTGGGAACAAGCCCCAGAAGGAAATGTTCCACAAATTCTCTCCTGTGACAGCGTCGATGCAGTACATCTTTGAACCTCTGTAGAGTGGTGTAGAAGGTGAGTGCTCGTTGTTTACTGCGTAGAGTTTGCCGTCGCATATGGACATGGCGCTGTCTTTGAAGACGTAGTGTCCGTAGACGGTTTCTAATCCGCTTGAAGCAGTGTACCAGTTCCAGATGTTTGCGCCTGTGGTGATGTTGTATGCGTGAATCATGCCGTCGTAGCCTGCAGCGTAGAGGATACCGTTTGCAGATTGCCAGTCAGCGTATGGTTGATAGACACCCCATGCGTTTTCGTAGGGTTTGGTTGGTCCCCAAGCGACTGAGCCAGTTCGAACGTTGATGCCGTACCAGACCATCTGTTCTTTAACGAATATGGGCAGGATGTTGCTGTCTATGAAGCCGTTGAGGAGGGTGCCTTCAAATGTTCGGTTTACTGGGCCCCACATGTTGCTGATTGTGGTGGGGTATTTTCCGCTGTCATTTTTCTTGATGTTGTTAGAGCTGATGTCGTATGCTACGTCGCCGACTTTTGTTGTTCCCGGTGCACCGTCAGTGTAGGTTGCTCTTGCGTAGATTACGCCGTCTTTGATTTTTAGTATGCTTTGTGCTCCTGGCATGTCGGGTACTGTAACGTTCCATTCATATCCATTAGTGCCGTTAACTGGCCCCACTGGTCTGTAGTACCAGTCACCTGACATGGTTGCTTCTAGTGCCTTGGAGGAATTCCACAGTGTTAATACGTTGGTTGATCCTGTAAGTGTGTAGATTAGGATTTCACCGTTCTCTCCAAAAATCATTGTGCCTGAGGGTACATTGTTTACATCGAGTATCCAGTCGCCTGTGAATGCATCATACATCTTGTAGGTGGTTCCTGAAACAGCCCAGAGATGCGGAATTATGCCGTGTACGTTGGGTGTTTGCCAGTTAAGCAGTTGCCCGAAAGTGATAGTTGTGCCGTTCTTGAACCAGAGTTCTTTACCTGTCTGCAGATCAATACAGTAAAGTCCCTGCCAACGGTCGACGCCTAAGCGTTGGTTGTAGTAGAGTCTGCCTTGCATGATGATTGGCGGTTGGAATTTGCGGTCGTATGTTTCGCCTGGGAAGTAGTTAGTATCTTCGGTTTGTTCTCCAACGATTCCGCCGAATGCGATTTCTCTTGTCCACATAACGTGGGGTGCGTTGGGTGCTGTGCCGTATGGGTTAAAGTTGCCGTTAGAATCGTAGCATCTTGGTCCGTGTGGTCCAGCTGAGCCGCCGCCTAACCAGTTGCCTGCGAGTACGTTCCAGCCGTGGTTAGCAGCGTTTATGGGTCTACTCCAATAGTCTGTTGGCAATGGATTGTAAGGTAAGGGTTGGACTTGTTCTTCCTGTACCGTTAGCTGAACTGTTGCGCTTTCAGAAGGCTTGTACCAGTTAATTGCGCTGCCCTGTGTTATGTTCTGCCCTGGAAAAGTAAGCTTGAAGGTATAGTTACCGACTTGTGAGGGCACAAATTTTAAAATTCCTGAGCCTGCGGCATCAGAAGCAGGGAGGCTCTTTGTTTCAGTTTTTCCGTCTGGCGAAGTTATTTCCATCTTCCAGCCTTGCCAGCGGTCACCTCTAGGTCCTGAAGCTGTAGGGGGCGCTTTATCCATCCAGTAGACGACGTTGGCTTCCTGACCGACGCCTATGGGGTTAGGTTGGGCGGTTAGGAATAGGTAGGTTGGGTAGTCAGCTGCGGAAGCTGTGGGTACGTTTAGCGCTACGGTTGAGAGTAACATTATTGCAATGATAGCCGTTGAAATCGATATTTGTTTAAAATTTTGCCTGATTTTCATTATTTCTTTCTCCATGTTTCAAGCAAGTTGACGAAAAATAGTTATAAGACTGACTCACCTATCGTGAGCAAAAGTTAAAAAATAATTTATTTTTGCAAAAAATGAAATTCATTTAACTAATAATCGTCCAGGCAAGAGCCATACCGGGATTAAAAAAAGAAAAAAGGGAAATTTTTGGGAACACTTAAGCTCGTTTTTTCATCATAAGCGCCAGCATAACCAGCACTATGATAACTAAAACGAATAAACCAACGGTAGCAGGCAAGAAGTATTGGTCTGCAATAGATACCGGTTGAGCAGGTGGAGGTGTTGGAGTTGCGGGTGAAGGATCGACAGCAAAAGAGGTTACTGCGTGTGAGGGCCAGTATGATTCACTTCCAGCGAAAGTTGCGTAAACGGTGTATTCGCCTTCGATGTCGGGTTTCCAGTTGAGGCTATAGTATCCATCAGCGTTGCTTGTTGCAACACCGATTTCTCGGTAGTTACCGTTAGCGTCGATTACGCTTAGGGTGACAGGGACGCCTGTGACGTTGGTTGGGCGGGGTTTCTGCATGTAGACGTATTCCATCCAGGAACTCATGCTTGCATCAGAAACACAGGGAACGCCGTTGGGGAACCGTGCTGCTTGCTCGTTCTGTTTTGTGCCAGCCGAGATATCCATGATTGTTCCGCTGATAATGAGTGATTTGCCTAGTTCGATGGCGGCTTTGGGTGCTTCTATAGTCATTGCGCTTGGGCCTTTGCCTATTGTGTAGATTTGCATGTCATAGCAGTTCAAGTAAATGAAGCAGCCTTCTGCAACGATGTCGCTTTGACCCACATACATACCGGTACCCCAGCCCAGCATAGTCCATATCTCTTCGCCCGTTGTGGCGTTTAAGCAGCGGTACTGTGAACCTTTATAGAATGGAGAGTCAGGGGAATGTTCAGTGGTGCCTAAGTAGACTTTTCCGTCAGCGATAACATCCACGAAAATCGGGTAATGACCCCATGCGGTTTCTAATCCGGCGTCAGTGCTGTTGCCTGGGCCGCCGTTGCCGTAGGTCCAGAGTAGTTTGCCTGTTTTCATGTCGTAGCAGTGTAGTATTCCGTCAAAGCCAGATACGTAGAGTTTTCCGTATGCCGCTAAAGAGGTGCTTCGCATAGTATCCCAGATTGCATCATCGGGGGTTACGGTCCAAACTTGATTTCCGTCGGTTAAGCTATAAGCGGTGAGTCTTAGGCTTTCTTTGTCTTGACAGACAAATGTTTTAGCGTCTGAATCGATTGCCATGATTTTTCTTGTTTCGTTGTTCGGTGCCACTGGATAGAATTTGGTCCACAAGATTTGTCCCTCTGAGCCCGATTTTAGGCTTACAGCGCTTACGTTCATGCCTGGTTGAGGGTCTCTTGGACCGCCAAAGCTACCTTGCGTTAGAAGCAGCAGTTCACCGGGGAGTATGTGCCTATTGACAGTCCATGTGCCAGGACCTACCGATAGGGTTTTGTTCCAGTCGTAGCGTGCTGCCGTGCCTGCATCGATGGTTCCACTGGTTTCAACGGTGAAGACTTTGGAGGAGTTCCACTGAGCAAGCCATTTGCCTGCGGAGTTGTAGACGTATCTGAGTACTTCTCCTTGTGGGCCTGCGACTGCTGTGCCTGTTGGAACGTTTGTTATGTTGAGGTCTAGAACTCTTCCGGTCATTGGGTCGTATGCTCTGCCAAAGTTGATTGTGAATAGCAAACCGTTCGGGATGACTCCGTGTTGGTTCATGGTGTCATATGAGTATAGGTAACCAGCCACTGGTTTTCCTACTGAGTTAACGGTTGTGTAATTAATACGCCAAAGTTCCTTTCCAGTGCGTAGATCAAGACAGATGTAGTCGCCGCCAGTGCCAGAGTTGCCCCATGGTGCTTGATAGTAAAGTCGTCCATGCATTACTATAGCTTCAGTGAATCTAACGTTGTATGAACCACCCATGTAGTAGGTTTTGCCTAAGACATCGTAGTCTCCTCCACCGACGACTCCGCCGTCCTGTATGGGTTTTGTCCACAATATGTGTGGACTGTTGGGTCCTATGCCATCAGGTTGGAATCTGCCGTAGCCGCCTTGAGTATCGCAAGCAGAGACTGCACCTTGAGTTCCACTGTCTCCAATGCGGACAAATGGGGGATTGAGCCAGTTTGAGGAAATGCTCCACCAGTCAGTGTTTTGTCCTTCTATGGGTCGTGTCCAGTATTCAGTTGGCAGCGGATAACTCAGTATAGGGGGGTTTAATTGTTCTTCTTGCACCGTTACTTTGGCTGTGGCGTTAGACGGCATAAAGACATCGCCAGTCCATGTGCTTGTGGCTGTCGTGTTCCAAGTGAAGGTTTGACCTTTGTATTCGAAGAACAGTGTATATTGGCCTACTTGGTCGGGTGTGAATGTGTAGCTTTGAACTCCCGTGGTGTCGTAGATGATCGGCCACTCTTTGACTTCTGTTTTTCCATCAGGCTTTGTGATGGTTAATTTGTAGTCGTGTCTTCTGATGTCGTTGCCTTCAGCGGAAGAGGGCAAGGGTGCATCGACCCACATGTAGACTGCAACTCTTTGCCCTACGCCAACTGTGGAGGGTTGTGCAGCTATGTAGGAAAATGAGGGAATGTTCCAAGCGGGTGTGTGCGCGTTGGTTGTGGATAGAAGAGTCATGGGAACAACCATTGTTAACAATAGAACGATTGCAATCACGGAATATGCTTTCTTTTTAGTTGGTTTTAGTTTTAAATGCATTTTTCTTTCTCCTTAAATTATAAATTTAGTGCTCTATGTTTAGCGTAATATAACTCGCTCACCTATAGTGAGGAAAATATTTAACTAATTTATTGAATACAAAAAAATTTTAAAAAAACAGACACATATACAACCATACCAAAATAAAGCCACTCTACATTCAACATCTAACCAGAATAAAGAAGAGCTCTACGGTTGAAAAAAGTAAAAAATACTCGAAGCTAAACACCAAGTTGAACTGCTATGGACCTGCCGAACTCAACGCATCTATCCAGTTCCCCGTCAACCACCGGACCCTTTATGCCGTTCACTCTAACGGACAAACCAGGCAAAACCAGCCCAAGGTTAGGCAACCTCTCCTGCACCATGCCCTCCAGTTTCTTAACTGCCCTATCAATAGGTCTCGCTCGCCCAGCGTAAGTGCCGAAAACTGCAACTTTGGTGGCTTTCAAATCAGCGGTTGCCAAGTACTCGATAAAGCGCTTCATAGTTCTGGATGGTCTACCCATATGGTTAGGTGCACCTAGCACAATCAAATCCGAACAGGCAGCCCCATCAAGTCCCACTTCTCGCACATAACCCGCCTCCACCGCTACCCCAGCGCTTTTTAGCCCTTCAGCGATTTTTTCTGCAGCCAGCTTAGTGTTGCCGTACTTTGAATCGTAAAAAATAAACACGCTCGCCATAAGCACTCATCAGAATTAAAGTGACCCCCAAGGCACATAAAACTTGACCCAAACAGGTAAGGGAAAAACAGCGGTGTACCTTCAAATACGGGAGGGATGTAAATGACAAAACAAGTGGTTTCAGCCTTTCAGTGAGCAGCGGACTACATAACGCCGTTTTCACCATGTGATTTTATTTCTCCGGTGTCTGCCCAAATTGTTACAGTATACCCGAAAATCCATGTTGCACCTTCTTGAAAATGACCACCTATAATTGTGCCGTTTTCGTCATATTCATACACCGGTTTAGGATACTCCCATTGGAAAGTTGCATCGATTACCCAAACTGGGTAGTATGAGAATTTGTTGTGTTTTTCAGATGCGGTGAGATTTAACACTATAACTTGTGGTAGCGTGAGGCCGCCTCTTGATCCGTCATCCGGTCCCATTCCTAATTGTGCCTTAATGCTAGTTATTACTCGGTTGTTTTCTGCTGCGTACTGTTGGATGATGGGTTCTGCGATGGCAAGCGCTTGTTCTTCTGTTAGATTAGTGACGTTTAGAGGCGGAGTTGTTGGTTGGGGCGTAGCCGTAGCTGTTGCTTCGGGAATAATTTGCTCAGGGACGGTATCAGGCAACACGGGGACTGTTTTTACGGCTGAATAACCCACGATGTTTGATGAAACCAAAAACACAGACAAAGATAGCGCAGTAATTACAACTCCGACGGCAAGGGGGGTTGAGTGTTGTCTTATTTTTTGGAGGGTATTTGGCTGTTCAGGAAGCCAGCCTCTGATTGCACGTTTCAAAGTGTTTAGGTTCATTTTCTTATCTCCGGAACTAACTTTGAAAAAAGTTCATCGGCAAGCTTTGCGGGATGAAGGGTTTGACTGTTTTCTATCTGTATGCCTCTTTCTTCTGCGAGGTCTAGAAGATATTTTTGTGTTTGTTTTAGAAACTCTTTGTTTTGTACCTCTTCAGGATGGTCGTGCCAGTACCAGACTTTTATGCCATAGTTGGTGCTGTAGGTGACGATTGCTTTGCGTTTGAGTGCAGGGTGATAGCCTAGTAGTATGCCTTGTGTGGGGTAGAGTTTGGTTATTTGGAGGTCGTTTGCTTCTGCGATTCCTAGAAGGGCGGTGGATAGTTTGGCTTCTGTGGTGAGTCGGGTTTGGTTGATGTATTGGCGGGTGGTTTTGAGTTTGTTTGATATTGCCGAGACGCTTAGGCCTTGGTTTAGGAGTTTCCAGATTGTTTTTTGTTGCTGTGTTAGGGGCATGGTTAGGGAGTTTGGAGGCATAGACCAATCAATGTAAACATGTGCAAGTTTACATATTTAAACTTGATGTATCCCAGCAACAAACCAAACACAACCACACATTTCGCTTCAATTTGCGCAATCTGACACAAACCTCAAACACAAAACAGCCAACCTATTCGCTTCTTTATATAAGGGAGGGGAGGTCAGCCCTGAGACGTCGCGTGGTTCCTGTGAGTCCACACGTTTAGTTTTGTGCGTTCTGATTCAAGGTCAGATAGCATCTTGTTAAGCTGCATGGACGACTGGGCAACTTCGATTTCGCCCTTTGCCCTCAACTGCTGCGCTTCTTGCACGGCTTTTTTCACGGTTTCCGTCGAAACATCCAACGCACTGTTTATGTCTCTGCGCAACTTGATAACTGCCTGATTGAACCTAGTTAAGAAGTATTCGTAGCGTATTCTGCCGCCGTTTTTGTCAAACTCGCTGCGCGCGCTTTCCTCTATACGCTTCTTCAGCACGCCTTTGAATAGAGATTTGGGGAGGAGTTCTGCGATTTCGCCGCTGCTGATTGTTATGCGGTCAAAAAAGAGTGGGTCAAGATGATAGTAGAATCGGGTTTCGAAATCCAGCGAAACCTCAAAAGAGGGAGCGGCAGACTGGAAGCCGAAGAGTTGCTCTGCTTTGCGTTTTACGTCGCCTAATATTTGATTCATTTCCGTGTTAGCGTCGTCCACGATAAGTTGGAAGCGCTGTTGCACTTTGAGGTCTTCGCTGCGTATAAACTCGGAGTAGATTTCAATCAAGGTTTTCTTTAAGTACGCATCGACGGAGTTTGTTACTTTTCTGGAGTTGGTGTCTTTTTCTTGGAGGCTCTGCTGCGCGTAATCCCAAACGCGCCCAATTAAGACGGGTTCATGCTCTTTTTTGAATTGCGTCAAATCCTCGTCAAGCATTGTGGCGACTTCTTTTGCCCTGCCATCTAAAACGTAGAACAACGCTCGTTTGCGCTTATCGACCAATGTTAAGTACTGCTCAAACTCCTCCACAAGCGCAGAAAGGTTGCTTAGGGGCATGGTTAAACTGGTAAGTTCAATGTTTAGGTAGGTTTTGAGGTCTGAGATGGCTTTCTCCAGTTTCTTCGCAGCTGACTCCAAGATGAAGCTTTCTTTGTCCGCTAAGAGAGATTGTTTGAGGGCGGCTTCAAACTTGACAATGCCGCTGGCTTCAACCTTGCTTGCGTCGCCGCCCAGACGGCCTTCGAGTGCCGCTTTAGCAGACATCGGATAAAGGTTCAGAGTAGAATTCATGTTTTGGCCGAGGTGTTGATTTATGACTTTTTGGCAGTACCCTACAGACACTGTCACGTCTGAGGGGGAAACGTAGTCGATTTTGTTTAGGACAAAGAGGATTTTGCTTGATTTTGAGGCTAAACTGCCCAGCAGTTCCAGTTCTTGTTGACCAACAGGGGGGTCGACAGCTAAGACAAAGACTGCAAAGTCTACGCGGTCAAGAAACTGAAAAGTAGTGGTTGTGCCGCTAAGATACGTTGAGCCTACACCAGGAGTGTCGATTAAAATTAATCCGCCTTTCAAGATGGCGGAGGGGACATAGATGTCGGCGATGACAACGTTTTTGGAGTTGTTGGGGTTTCCCTCTTCAGTTACGTAATCTTTTAAGGATTCAACGGGCACTTCTTCGGTGCCTCCGCTGAAGTAGATTTTTGCCTTCAAATCTGCGCCGTACCGGATTCGGGTTATGACGGAGGTAACAGGGATGACACCTGTGGGCACTATCTCCAGTCCGAGGAGGGCGTTTATGAGGGTGGATTTTCCACGTTTGAAAAGCCCCAATATGGCGAGGTAGAATTCTTCTTTGGACAGTTTATCCATGACTTCTGCTGTAAAATCAGCGATTACGGTGTTGCTTGTTTGGTTTGCGATTTCTATGATGGTTTGCCCTGTTTTTTCCATCTCGCCACGCATTGAGGAAAAATCGGTAGCTGCTGTCACCATTGATTGATTCACTTATTTTGTAGTTAATTCTTTTTTAGGAAGAACCGTTTGCTTTTTGTTTTCCCAGCAGTCGCCAATACCTTTTTGAATACGTCAGGAATTTCTTTTGAGTCCAGAGCGTCTTGGAGAGTTAGCCATTTATAGGCTGTAGCTTCTCTTGAAAAGATAATTTCGCCGCCGACTACATCAACCTTGTAAGCAACGATGATGTGATGTATTGGTTCCTCGTTTTCGGTGAGAAAATCTTCAAACACGCCCAAAAAATTGTTTGACGCAACCTCCAAACCCGTTTCCTCTTTGACTTCCCGAATTATCGCTTGCTCAAGAGTCTCGTCTGGTCTAACGTAGCCGCCGGGTAGAACCCACCATTGATGGTAAGGTAGGTCGCCTTCTCGTATCAAAAGAACTTCTTTTTCAGTGCCTTCGATTACTGCGCATACGCTTACAAGCACTTTGCCTTTGATTGAGTCTCTTTCTGATATCATTTTTTCACCATTGTTTTGTTACTTTAAAGGATGATTTCCCCGCGTTAAATATAGCAAGATACAGCCCCCAGCCGCTGAAAGGACAGCTGCATAACTAAATGCAACCATCGGAGATATAAAAGCCCACAGAGCACCTACAACCGCGCTAGACGCAAAATCCCCTATCCCGTTAACTGTTTGCAGAACCCCAAACCCTGTTCCTCTTGACTCAGAAGGCAACAGGTCAGCAGCCGCTGTTCCCTCGATGGTATCTGTGATTGCGCTGAATGCTCCCGCTAAAAGAAACAGGGGAACCAAAATCAAAAAGTCAGCCACAAGAAAAGCTGTAATCAAACAGGCAATCGCTGAGATAAAATAGCCTGCTGCAAGAATGCGGCGTCTACCGACGCGGTCGCTTAACGCTCCAATCGGGAAGGAAAAAGCGGCGTAGGCAACATTTAGAAGAGTGTATAATCCCACCGCGATAGCTGATGCTTCGAATGATCCGACGATTGGCACAAGAACATCGTGTGCACGCAAAGTGAATAGACTGTTTGCAAAGTTGCCCAGTCCAAAAACGCCTACACCCACCAAAAAAAGCTTGAACGACCGCGGGAGTGTCCTTAGCGAGTTGATGAACCCTTTTTCTTTAACTGCAGACGTTTCCTTGTTTGGATCAATATTTTTTTGTGGTTTAACCTTTTGAACTTCCCGCACCACCAGCAGAACCACAAAGAACGCCGCTATACCAGGAATTATTGAAATCGCAATTATCTGTTGGTAATCAAGAAAAGTCAAAAGAAACAAAGCTAAAGCTGGCCCGATGATTGCTCCGAGAGTATCCATGGTTCTGTGAAACCCAAACGCTTTTCCAGTCACATTTGGGGAAACTGAATCAGCGAGCAACGCATCTCTGGGCGGTCCCCTTGCACCCCTGCCCAACCAAGCGGTCATTCTTAAACCTAAAACTTGCAGCCACGATGACGCTGCCGCGATTAGGGGCGTGAAGATACCAGTTAAGAAGTAACCCACATTCATCAGAGGTTTTCTTTTTTTCATTTTGTCACTAAGATAACCTGCGAAAGACTTTACGAAGCTAGAGGCGCCATCAGAAAATCCTTCAATTAAGCCTAACGCGCCTGGTCCAGCCCCTATCAAAATCAGAAAAAACGGAAGAACCGCAGTAACCATTTCGTGACCTGCATCGCCAAGGAGGCTTGTAAGCCCCATTGCAGCTACGTTTCTATTGAGCCACTTCTCTTTTGGCTTCTCAGTCTTTGTCAACCAATCATCAGTCCTGTAGCGGTTTCAGTTTTTCCAACGTCTGGATGGCATAGTAAGTGTCAACAAAGGTTGCGATGCCAAGATCTGAGCGAGCAAACCCCCCTGAACGCCGCTGGCAACTCAACACCCAATCTGCCGTTTGAATTGGGTATCTTGATTTTTCGTTGAGCAACTCAAGCGCCATAACACCGTAGTAGGTGTATTCGATGTAGGGTGTGAAGTTTATGGGGATAGCTGTGAAGCCCCCGTATGGTTTCTCACAAGACCGAACAAAACCTAGAACCACCTGTTTGTTGGGTTTCATGTCAAGTAATGTTAGGCAGGCAATCGCGTGGTAGGTTGAGTCTATGTTAGAATGGTTGTAAGGACCAAAACCGCCGTCTTCATTTTGAAAACTGTTCAACCAAGAAGTGACCCCTATTTTGTCAACCCCGATTTTTAGGAGCCTTGCAAGCTGCAACGCCATAAAGGTCGTTTCAAACTCGGAACTATCGGAAAAGAAAGTTTGTGAACCGAAATATTTCAAGGAACCAAGCATCCGAGTTATGTTTTCTTTTAGCTCTCCATTGATGCCCACGCCAAGTAGCAGTTGCGCTTGGGCCGTGTAGTACATGGAGTGAATGCTGTTTACACGGTTTTCTTCGAGGAAGCGTTTGGTTTTTTCGGGGTTTGGGAAGCTTGCAGATAGCTGTTTTAGAATGGATAAACCATAGTATGTGTCTTGGCCGTTGGATTCAAGGGCACCTTGCGCAAAACAGTACCCGCCATCTTCATTCTGGCGAGTAACAACATAGTTTATGATTTCTTTTTTTATTGAATCATTTAGCCGCCTTGCTTCAATCAACGTTGTACCTCTCTTTGCAGGGAGTGATAGAAGCTATCAGCCAATGCGCAAGCATAGGCGGTTAAAGGCGAGCTTCATCGCCCAAAAACACATGGGCAGTTCAAAATATAAGGCTTGTTGAGCGGGAAACTATAGGGTAAGAGCAGTTTTTCACATTAAAATGCAGACAAAAGCTACACGTACTACCCAAAGAGTAGGTTTAGCGCCGCATAATACAGAAAAATGGCCATCGAAGCCAAAAGTAAACTGCGCAGTAGAAAAATTGATTTTAACCTTGATTTTACCCCTCTTGCACTCCGAATAACTGTTAAAATATCAATCAAATCGTTGATTAAAATTTTCGACACACGCTTAGCAAACGGAGAACTGTTCTCAGAAAAGGATATCCCCACATCAGCAACTTTGAGAGCAACCGTGTCGTTTGCCCCGTCCCCAACCATAACAACAGCTTTATTTCGTCGCTGAAGCATCCTCACCAAGGTTGCTTTCTGAGAGGGCAACATTCGAGAGTACACAGAAATGTATTCTGATTGGCGAGCGATTTCAGAGAAGCCCATTTGGTCAAAAACCCGCCCCATTAGGCTATAATCTGAATCATCTATGGCAGTGGCCTTGCTTATTTTTAGAGCAGTTTCAGGCCTATCACCCGTCACTATTACACTTCGAATACCTTCCGCTCTTAATGCCTCAACTATTTCCCGCGCATTAGGCCGCAGGGAGTTTTCAAATTGAACTATACAAAGAAAAGTAAACTCAGCAGGCAAATTCCCAGAATTACCAGAACTATACGCTAAAGCTATCGTTCTGTCGCCGCTGGAATCCAGTGAAGTTGTTTTAAACCTGAATTTGGAAACCGCATCTAAATCAAAATTTTCCACCTCACCAGATTGCTTGGCGTAGGTTTTGCACATTTTTCTGATGATTTCAGGGTCGCCCTTGACAAAAAAGAGTTTCTTATCACCAGTTGCAAAGCCAGAAACCATGTATCTGTCTTCAGATTCGAAGGGTTTCTGATAGATTCGGCGGTATTCACCAAGCAAGTCCTTAAGGTGTACCCCATTTTTTTCAGCAAAAGAAATCAGCGCTCGGTCAATGGGGCTTGACTGATTAACGCGTTCAGGTACGATAACGTCGTTGCATAAGGCGCATGCAAGATTAGTTAAACCAAACGTGCCTTCAGAGGAAGCGAAAGCATCAAGCTCGGGTGCGCTGTCTAAATAATGGATTGCTTTTACTGAAAGCTCTCTTGACGTTAAAACACCTGTTTTGTCAAAACAGACAACATCAACTTGGCTGAGCTTATCTAAGGCCGTCTGATCCTGCAGATGTATCTTTTTTCTTTCAAGCTCCTTAATCTCCTTTAAAACAACAAAATAATGGAACAGAGCGCTGTTTTGAAGAAACAAAAAAAGAAACGCTGAACCAGCAAAAACCAGACCAGCCACCGCCAAATTCACATAGTAACCAATCGCAACAATGGGCGGCAAAAGAAAAACAAGCAACGCCAAATATTTGGCCCTCACCAACGGTGGAAACGCGATATTTGTTTGTTCCCAGCGCTCTTTGAGGATTTTACCGAATTCTGTTTCGTCCCCAACTGCAACAACGACCCCTTTGCCCCAGCCGCCTGTAACTTTGCTGCCTCCGTAAACAAAAGTGTCTTTTTCGTCGATTTCTTTTTTTACGGGCAGGATTTCGCCAGTTAAGTCGAATTCGTCTACTTCTAGAGTCTTTGCCTCGGTTAGTTTTATGTCGGCGGGTACGAGGTCGCCTGCCTGTAAAAGGAGCGTGTCGCCTTTTTTCAGTTGACTTTCTGGGATGTTGTGGATTTTGCCGTCTTTTTCTACAGATACAACGTTATGTTTCAGCGAGCGTTCCCTTCAATAGCGCATATACTAAAAATGGTGTAATGTAATATTTGGGTTTACTCGGAGGGTACTTCAAACAAAGCAGCAACCTTTTAGCCTTTAAATAAGGGAGGGGAGGTAGACACTGAGACGTCGCGTGACTCTGAGAGCGGTTGCCGTTTGGGGCTTTTGTTCTATATATAATGTGGGTCAGTGGCAAAAAAGCAACAAACTCACCAACAACATTGATTTAACCAAAAAAGAGCCCCAAAAACATTCCAAAACAAATAAGAAATAAGAATTGAAACCCAGTTATTAGCTAAAGATTGCTGATTTTGGGCTTTGACGTATACCTGAGTTTCTAACTGTTTCTCCTTGCTCCTCCAATTAAGCACGAATGCTTTTCTTAGGAGGTGATCCGGCCGCAGGTTCCCCTACGGCCACCTTGTTACGACTTTTCCCTCCTTGTGAAACTTAGATTCGACGCCGCCAATTAGACGGTGCCTCACCCAAGAGTCACTCGGATGGAACGACGGGCGGTGTGTGCAAGGAGCAGGGACGTATTC
This sequence comes from Candidatus Bathyarchaeota archaeon, assembly GCA_026014685.1. NCBI lineage: Archaea > Thermoproteati > Candidatus Bathyarchaeota > Candidatus Bathyarchaeota archaeon. The sequence continues at coordinate 392 of JAOZHW010000008.1, read as the reverse complement.
ACCGCGCGCTAGTGACACGCGATTACTAGGGATTCCATGTTCATGAGGGTGGGTTTCAACCCTCAATTCCAACTACGGCAGGCTTTGGAGATTGCCTTCCCCTTTCGAGGTCGGAACCCATTGTACCTGCCATTGCAGCTCGCGTGTGGCCCGGGAGATTCGGGGCATACTGACCTGCCGTGGCCCGCTCCTTCCTCCACTTTATCAGTGGCGGTCTCCTCAGTGTGCCCAGCACAAGGCTAGTAGCAACAGAGGACGCGGGTCTCGATCGTTGCCTGACTTAACAGGACACCTCACGGCACGAACTGGCGACGGCCATGCACCTCCTCTCAGCTCGTCTGGCAAGACCTTTAATCTGGCCTTCACACTGCTGTCGCTCCCGGTGAGATTTC